>NZ_JBDOPO010000094.1:0-10415 GCF_039830215.1 Rubritalea sp.
TAGCCCTTGCTCCAGCCTCACTCCTATATTATCACCTAGCTCATCCTCCCATCATAACTTAATAGCTGAATCTAACGGACGGAGAACGGGGTCCACCTCAGCTCAGAGGACTAGTCCTCAGTGGATACCGCGCAAGAACGTAATTGCCTAACATCAATCAAATGAAACAAACCACACATTCAATCTTAGCCGAGTTTAATATCTGAGGGACACACACGAAAATGAGAGTCAGCCTCTCTCACCAATTACTACCATTATTTGAGTGGGGCTGAGTAACTCAAGTATTTCGGACGAGCTCGGAAAGTTGTTCAAGGAAAGTGTTGCTTCGTTATTTACCTCGTTCTTTATTTTTGAATTTTACATTCAGATAGTGGTTTCCTGTGGAATAGTGTGCCCACTATTTCAAATCTCTATAGTCGACCTTCTTTTTGTCGGACGTTTTAGCGAGGCGCGTTTTCTCTCTTTGTTGGAGTTCTTCGATTTGGTCGCGGAGGTGCGCGGCACGTTCAAACTCTAGTTTACCAGCAGCCTCGCGCATTTCCTCCTCGAGTTGGGAAATGAGTTCTAGGGCATTGTAGGTGACTTCGTCTTCAGCAACCCGGAGCACTGGCACAGTATCATCTGCGCTATCACTATCGGTCTGTTGGAGGCTTTGTTGAACGGATCGGATCACACTTCTTGGTTCGAGCCCGTGCTTTTTATTGTAGCCAATCTGAATCTCACGGCGGTATTTCGTGATGCATAGCAATTGATTGATTGAGTCCGTCTGCTTGTCACAGAACAGAACACACTCGCCATTCACATGGCGGGCTGCTCGTCCTGCCGTCTGAACTAAGCTTGTTTCATTTCTAAGAAAACCTTCTTTATCAGCATCGAGAATACAGACTAAGGAGACCTCTGGCAGGTCGAGTCCCTCCCGCAGGAGGTTGATACCAATAAGAATATCAAATTCGGCGGCGCGTAGCGCACGTAGGATTTCCACACGCTCAATCGCATCGATATCCGAATGGAGGTAGCGGGCATTAAGACCCACCTTCTCTAGGTAGTCAGCTAGATCTTCCGCTGTCTTCTTCGTGAGTGTTGTCACCAACACCCGCTCATGCTTCAGCACCCTGTCGTGGCAAAGCTCTATCGTCTTATCGATCTGTCCCTCCAATGGGTACAGCGTGAGCACTGGATCCAGTAACCCAGTTGGTCTAATAATTTGCTCAGCTATCAAGGTTGCTCCGCGCTTATTCACCTCGAAGTCTTCAATGGGCTCAGAGCTAGGACTTGGGGAGAGTTGTTTGCGCAGCATCTTAATCGCCTGATTGGCGGACAACTCCCCTTTCACCCATGGAATGTAGTGCTTATTTTCAGGACGTGAATTGATCATTTCAAACGGCCCTGGAGTGGCCGAAACGTAGACCCGCTGGTTAGTCATCTCCATGAACTCCGCAAAGCGAAGTGGACGGTTGTCCAAGGCGCTGGGCAGTCTGAACCCATGATTCACCAACATTGTTTTACGGCTCTTATCCCCTTCAAACATTCCACCAACCTGAGGAATAGTTGCGTGGCTCTCGTCCGCTAGTAAAAGGTAATCTTTGGGAAAGAAATCTAACAATGTATATGGTCGAGCTCCAGGATCACGCCCTGTTACATGGCGCGAGTAGTTCTCAATGCCTTGGCAGAACCCCATCTCGTTCATCATCTCGATATCATACTCAGTCCGCATCCGCACCCTCTGAGCCTCAATCAATTTCCCTTCTTTTTCGAAGGCCGCAATGGTCTCCTTCATCTCCTTGCGAATGGCCTTGATTGCCTCCTTCATCTTTGGACCAGATGAAACGAACTGCTTTGCAGGATAGAATAAGTAATTCTCCATGTCACCGCGCTTGGTGCCACTGGTCGCCTTTATTTCAGAAATACGATCGATCTCGTCTCCAAAGAATTCAACTCGGATGGCAGTGTCCTCTAGGTAAGCCGGTCGCACCTCCACTACGTCACCACGAACCCTAAAATGACCACGCTGGAATGCGATATCATTACGCTCAAACAAGATCTCAACCAACTTCGCCAAGAACTCATCACGACCGATCACCATGCCTACATTGATCGGCATCATCATCTCCTTGTAGTCGTCAGGTGACCCCAGACCATAAATACAACTCACGGAGGCAATCACGATCACATCCTTGCGGGTGATCAGACTCCCCATCGTGCTCAGCCGCATTCGCTCGATTTCCTCGTTGATGGCCGAGTCCTTCTCGATGTAAGTATCCGAGGCGGGGATGTAAGCTTCTGGTTGGTAGTAATCGAAATAACTGACGAAGTACTCGACCGCATTGTTAGGGAAAAAGGTTTTAAACTCCGAGTAGAGCTGAGCGGCTAGAGTCTTATTATGACTCATGATTAATGTTGGCTTATTCACCTGCTGGATGATGTTCGCCATTGTGAAGGTCTTACCTGAGCCCGTGACACCCAGCACCGATTGGTGAACATTCCCAGCCCGTAAGGACTTGACCATTTTATCAATTGCCTGCTGCTGATCACCTTGAGGCGTGTATTCACTCGATAACTCGAACATTATATGCCGATGGTACCCACACTTGTAAAAGGATCAACTGAGATTCATAGGAAAAGTGACGATTCTCAGATCAAATCTGAGGCTGCAAATAGGTGGAAATGTAGCCACCAATGAGTCCCACCACATCAATGCAAGAAGGTGTAGCCAAGCATCAACATTCCAGAACGAGGCTCAGCCAATGTAAGTAGGATTGGAGCATTGAATGTGTGATATAGCTGTGGTCAGCCCTTCGGCTAGATGCTAGGTATACTGGCAATACAACTAATGACTGACAATCAAAACTCACCTGTAAGCCCATGCTCACAAAACTGTAAGCTCAGCGATAAACAAATATGCCTCGAGTGCGGTCGCTCAATTGATGAAATCAGCGCATGGGCGACCATGCCCGATACTCAAAAAATGAAAGTGATCGAGAGGTGTGGCAATGTAGGTAAGTCCACGATTGTAAGCACATAAAGAAGCCCCGAAGTAGACATTTTTTGTCTGGGAAACACACTCAACTTATCAAACTTAGCCGGTCATCTCTGAGATTTGCTCCTACCTCTAGCATATGTCATATCCGTGTTTGGTTACTTCATTGTCCCTTCCCCGATCTGATAACTTCGCATTCTTTCGTGGCAGAAACCCCTGCAACGCCGATTTTAATCTAAAACAAAAAAGACGTCTCGTGAGAGACGCCTTTTGGAAATTTGTTGGGTAGATCTAGCTCAGACAGTCATGACTTCAGCTTCCTTCTCAGTAGTCGCTGCGTCGGCTAGCTTAACAAACTTGTCAGTCAGATCTTGGACTTGGCTTTCGAAATCGCGGAGGCTATCTTCAGTGAGGACATTCTCATTTTTTAACTTCTTTCCATTATCCATTCCGACCTTACGGCAACTGCGAAGACGGACTTTAATGTCTTCAGAAATTGTTTTCACGCGCTTGACCATCTCACGGCGGCGTTCTTCCGTTAGTTCTGGTATAGGTAGACGTAGGACTTTGCCCTCGTTGACTGGATTGAATCCGAGCTGTGCTTCGCGGATGCCTCGGTCAATATCTTCGACTGTGCTGGCATCGTAGGGCTGGATCATGATCTGGCGTGTCTCCGGCGTTGTGATGACTGCGAGTTCACGTAGTTTCATCTTACTGCCGTAGGCCTTCACCTCGATAGTAACATTTTCAACGAGTGCTGGAGATGCTTTACCCGTACGAACTGAGCCAAACTCTGTGGCCATTTGCTCGACTGCAGCCTCCATTGACATTTCGACTTCTTCAAGAACTGATGTTGGATCCATAATGGTATTAGTTAGATATTGCGTGTATTAAGAAATTATCCTTGGTTGCTGACGATAGTGCCAATAGGTGCACCCTTGATTACATCTGCGATATTGCCGTGCACATTGAGATCAAAGACGATGATTGGCACATTGTTATCCATGCAGAGAGAAAAAGCGGTAGAGTCCATCACTGCCAACTCGTCCGAGAGGCAACGCTTGAAGGAAATCGTCTCATAGCGTGTTGCTGAAGCATCCTTTTTAGGGTCAGCATTGTACACGCCATCTACCATGGTGGCTTTTAGAATTGCACATGCTCCCATCTCACTGGCTCGGAGTGCGGATGTAGTGTCCGTTGAGAAGAATGGGCTTCCAGTGCCTGCAGCGAAGATAACTACAGTGCCCTCAGATAGGTGGCGAGTTGCCTTGCGGCGAATGAAGGGCTCTGCAACATTCTTCATCTCGATTGCTGATTGAACGGCACACGGGACGCCTTCAGCTTCGAGAGCGCTCTGCACTGCGAGAGCATTCATGACGGTTGCCATCATGCCCACATAGTCAGCAGTAGCGCGGTCCATGCCTCGGGCGCTCGCACTCGCTCCACGCCAGAAGTTACCACCACCTACAACGATCGCAATTTCGACGCCAGCCTGGTGGCCATCTTTGATTTCGAGGGCAATTCGCCCAACGATCTCTGGTGAAATATTATCTTGGCTACCTACTTCACGGAGGGCTTCACCGCTCAACTTCAGGACTACACGTCTAAATGCTCGTTTTTTCTCACTCATATCTCAGCTGTTATTTAAGAAACAGATTGCGAGAAATCATGCAATCTCAATTCCCTAGAATGCGACGAATAATGTGGATTTTTAACTCCCGCTGTAAGTTATCAGTTCTCTTTATTTGCAACGAAGCGAACATCGAGCTTCTTCAGTTTCTCGAGCTGCGGCCCCTTCTGATCACTGGTAACAAGAATAGCGCAAGACATTCCCTCTTGAAGATATGCTGCAGTGTAATCTTCCAGTGTCATTTTGAGTGCATCGATAGATAATTTCACCACATTATAAAGTGAGACATCGACATCTTTTGGAACCTTGGCACCAGAGATGTCTAAGGAGACTAACAAAACGTCGTCAGTGAGCTGAGCGTGTAGCTTAATCTTACTCAGAGACATGAGATTCGCCTCCTTGACAGAATAGCCCCCAATGCTTGCTAATTGGTGCTTTAGAGCAACTGCGTAGACTAGATCCTCGGGCAGCGCACCAGAAAGCACAACTGGGCGAGACATTAACACGGTGTAATCAACTCCTGACTCCTTACCTTGAACACTAGACACATCTGTGCCATGAAGTGAAATCGGTTGCCAAACTCGGTACACAGATTTCGTCGTTGAGAAGGCCACGCCGCTGGTTACAAGAATGAAGGCTATAATCTTATTTAGCATGCGCAAAACTAGCGAGTTCAGCATACTGATGACCAGAACAAATAATCCTGCACAGCCATTGGCGACATCAGTAATCCCCTTGAACTAGGAACATCATTTGGGTAGCAGCAAATTCAAAGCACTATACAATATTCACTAACAGATTTAAACATGCTCGCCACGCTGCTACTTTGTGAGCTCATTCTGTCGTACTCAGGCAGTCCATTATCTTTCTTGGGTGTTCACTGACTTCTTACCCAACAAGCTTTAATCCTTGCCTATTATTGCTGCAAGCCAATCCACTTCCTAGTCTGCTGAACTAGTTCTAACGTCAATGATTGAGGGAGATCTCGTCCAAGCCTCATCGATTTGGCATTTGTCTACGCCTTGTGCCTGCTCGATCTCGAGAGTGACGTATTCCATTGACACGTAGAACGTTAGTAAGGTTATACCAGTTTTATGGTCCTCTGCTATGATGCAATAATAGGCGTGTGTCAGACTTTTGGTTTCCGTCGAGAGCTAAGCTGATTTACTCGGGGCTGTGCCCGATCATAATACGCTTCAGCACTTCTGAATCAGGTTTCCTAGTGGTAACACGAACTTAGTTTACTTATTCTTTTGCAGCAAACCAGTGCTAGTGTAACTGCTTGATGCGTTAACCCCACATACATTCTATTAAGCTCCCATTCAATACTGATTGGAGCTTGGCTGAATACTACGCCATGGCTATACCACCTTAGAGTTCCCCTGCTTTATTCATGCAGTATATTACTACGCGTACAACCTCTCAGATGCAGTGAGGTTTTGATGCATTAATTTTATGTTAAAAAGAACGTTAGCATTAGTAAACCGTCTCCTTCTACCAATTATTAATCATATTGAATCCGCCTTTTGCCGATTCAAAACGTGAGCGAATCTTATCTTTATTGCGCACACCAATGTCGAAATCGGTCGTCAGATTCTGCACCTGCGCGTCAAAGGGTGTAGGTATTTCAATCTCACCAGAATTCAGATCGACCAACTCGACACCGACTTTATTTGCCTTTGCAGCCACCTTCACCAGCGCGTCATCAATCACAGCATTGGCAATCGCATGACGAGAAAACCATAGAGTGGAGCCTACGACTATAAAGGAAACGCCGCCAATAATAGCCAACCTCTTCAAGGTTCGAATCCTGCGTCTCGTTTTTGTTCTGTGTCCTTTTTTTGTGGCTCATAGTACGTATAAAAATCATTCAGACTCGTGCACGCTTCAGTAGCACGATGAGGAAAAACGGCCCACCAATGAGTGAGGTAATGATTCCCACCGGCAAGTCGGAGCCGATAGTAACACTACGAGCAAGTGTGTCACACCAAACCAAGAAAATCCCACCCAATAGGAATGTCATCCAAACTAGTTCGCGATGGGCCACCCCAAAAAGCATGCGGCAGAAGTGCGGGACCATTATCCCAACAAAGCCAATCGGACCGCAGACCGACACCACGCCAGCCATCATCAGCGAGACCGCAAAGAATAACATACGGCGCACTTTTTTCACCTCCACACCACGACTCATAGCCAACTCATCTCCCACCGACAGCAGGTCGAGTTCTCTCCTGTACTGAGCTATCAGCAAAGTCCCCGACACAACAAAGGGCAGCACCTTCAGCACAGCGTCCATGTCTGCTTGCCCAAGGCTCCCCATCGTCCAACGCATCATCTTAAACATGCTGCCCGCGTCAGCAAAGTATTGAACCAGCATCGTGATGCTTGAGAAAAAGAAGCTAAGAATCACTCCTCCAAGCAGCAAACTAACCGTCGCCAAGCCACCAGCAAATCTAGCCAAATTATAAACTAATAGCACGGACAGCAATGCCCCCAATAGAGCCGCCAGCGAGACTCCCGAAATACCTATAATCGAGAAGCTCAAGCCAAAGTTGATCCACAGAGCCACGGAAAAAGTAGAGCCACTCGCCACTCCTAGCGTGTAAGGCGTCGCGAGAGAATTGCGAAACATTGCCTGAAAAACCAAACCGCTGAGAGCCAAAGCCGCGCCGCACAAAAAGGCTAACAACACCCTCGGAACCCGCACTTCCCAAAACACTAAACCATCAGTCCCAGCCGAACCAATCTCAGAAATAACACTTTCGCCAAGGAATGGAGCACCCAGCAAGGTCAACACGGCACAGACCACCAAGATCAACAAGTTTCTCTTCACGATCCCACCTCTCTATACCGCGCACCTACCTCTAAACCGAATAAGCCACAAATCCCACCGTCAGAGTAATAATCACCCGTAAACCCCTCATACTCGATTAATCCATCACTCATGGACAACAACGAATGGAAGTCCATTTTCGCCCAATCCAAGTCATGCGTCACCACCATGACTGTCACCTCTTTTGGTAGCTCACGAAGCGCCCTTTGCACCTCCATCCGTTGGCTTGGATCGAGATGAACCAATGGTTCATCAAGAATCAAGATCGGCGCCTGCTGAGCCAAAGCCGCAGCAATACACACCCGCTGACGCTCACCACCACTGAGAGTAGAAACTACCCGATCCTCGAATTTCGCCACTGCGACAGCAGCCAAAGCCTCATCGACCGCCACATCACTCAGCCCTCCACCATGCGCATATCTCCCCATGGCTACAAACTCACGCACCGAGTACGGAATCTCTGCCGCCAACAACTGAGGCACATATGAGAGCCGCTTCGCGATATCGCTTTGTCGCAGGCTCGCCAGCTCATACCCATCTAGATAGACCTCACCACTCTGAATTGGTAAACCGCCTAAAATAGCACGGAGCAAGCTAGTCTTGCCCGCCCCGTTAGGGCCAATGACCACCTTGTGCTCACCGCGACGCAGAGTGAAGCTCACATTTTTGAGCAGCGCTTTGCCACGCACCTCAACACAGACATCTCGGCACTCTAATAGAATAGGACTCCCACTCACTCCGCCCCCCTTTCCTCACACTCCGCAATCCACTCTAGCGTAGCCACAAATCGAGGCCCTGGCACAAAATGCTCATCGCCCAGTAATAAAAAGACCTTCCCATTCTGCACCGCCACCAGCTCAGGGTGCGACTTCCAGTCCGCCTTGATATTCTCGACTCCTATGGCCTCAGCATCACGCACATTCACCATATCGATAATAATCTCGGGATTCATCCTGATCAAATGCTCGCGCGAGAGCTGCGGAAAATTCTCACTCCCCCTATAGGCATTCGTATATCCAGCGATTTCTAACAATTGCTGATGGTAGCCACCAGCACCTGCCGCCACGACACCCGTCACTTTCCCCACACCCAGCTCGCGGCCAATCGACAACAAGAGCTTCTTATGCGGCTTAGTACGTGCAGCCATGCGCACCTTCTCGATCCTTGACTCTAAAGACTCTCGCAGCACCCTCGCCTCCTCCGCTTTACCAAATCGCTCCCCCAGCTTAGTGATCGATGCCAAAATTCCATCCACAGACATGTGATCCACTAACATCGTCCCCATCCCTAGATTTTCTAATTGCTGAGCCAGGTCAGCCTGCTCCTTGAGCAACACCACCACATTAGGCTTAAGCCGCACAATGGCCTCGAGATCGACATCGAGATAACCTCCCACCTTCGCTTTATCCATGACCTCTGGCGGATAGCTAGCGAAACGCGAAACCCCCACCACCTGGTCACCCAACCCCAGAGCAAAGACCACTTCGCCTGAGCTCGGAGCCATCGTCACAATCCTAGCCTCTGAGCTCAACGTCTGCGACTCACTCTCAGCTCCACGACGCAGCCAGTAACTACCCAAGAAACTAGCAACAACCAACAAGCTAACACCTATAAGCTTAGCAAACCTCATCGCAATTCCCCCTTTATTCTCTGATGCAGCCATTCTGAAGTCTCTAGCAAACTTGGCCCTTCTTGAATCATATTCTCGCCCATCTTCACAGTCGACATAATCACCGGAATATCCGTATCCCAGCCGCGCTCATAAACTAACTGAGCGCCATCTACCAAGTATTCTGGTTCGTGGAAAAACAAGAAGATATCCGCCTCTGGCTCCACTCCCAAATCATTCTCCACATACCCCTGTGCAAGGTCAGAAAACGCCAACTCAGCCCCAGCCATCCTGACGATATCTGCAATGTAGCTCATCCCGCCCACTGCCCTGCGGTGGCGGCCCAACCACAGCTCAACATACACCCTGGGTTTTGGTTGAAATGACTCCCCTTTCCTTAGTGACTCAGCTTCGTCGCGCATGGTTGAAATAAGCCTCTCTGAGCCACTCAAGTCATTGACTACAGAACCTATACGTCTGATATTCTCTAAAACCCCGTAAAAACTAACTGGAAGATCCAGATTGTAAACAGGTAACCCTGCATTCATTAGCCGTTTAGATAACCCTCGCTGAACTCCTGTCGTCAATAAAATCAAGTCCGGATCGAGCACCTCAATCGCCTGCATATCTGCATTCAAATATTGACCCACCACTGGGATGCCGTGCGCATCGATGTAGCGTGGGCAATACTCAGAAATGCCAACTAGGCGATCCCGCAAGCCCATCCGAACCAGCGCTTCAGTAGCAGACGATACCAAAGACACCACGCGCCGAGGGTGCTCGCTCAATTCAAAGCGATAATCCAACCATTCATTGTGCACCTTACGCATACCTATAGCTAATCAACCACAAACTAAGAAATGCTGCACGACCGAAATCGTGCAGCACCTGTTATGAATCTGTTGTACTTGGATTAGAAGGTCAATGTGAGACCACCAAAGGCACCCAAACCTTGAGCTTGGATTTGGTCGCCGTAGATATCTGAGAGAAGATACTTCTCGTCAAAGAGGTTCTCGATACGACCGTGTAGCTTGAGATTTTCATTGATCTGATAGTGACCAAAGAGACGCGTCACGAAGCGGGAGTCTGTTGGCACAAAGTTTGTGTCCTCTGAGTTGCCGTAGGATGCGCCATCGGCATAGCTTGCACCAAAACCAAGAACCCAAACGTCTGCGTCGTAGTAGAAATTACCGCTGACAATGTGATCAGGCACATCGATCACCTCTTCCTTGAGCTGAGCAGTCCATGCGAGGTCGTACTTCAGAACATTCTGAATGAAGCCACCACGAAGGGACGTTTCGAAACCGCTCACCAGCGCTTCGCCAGCATAGTTGATGTTTGTGCTCGTAAGACCATTAGAAGCCGG
>NZ_JBDOPO010000361.1:0-2393 GCF_039830215.1 Rubritalea sp.
ATCTAACTCTGACACACCTCTAAAAAACTCTTCTTCCTGAACCAATCCAGCATCTAACAACGCATCAATTATTGGCAACTGCATCTGGACGGCACTATCGATAAGCTCCTCAACACTTGCCACCTCGGCACGACTTGAGGCACAGGCCAACTCGAAGAGCTGCTTCACAATTGGACTTCTTTCTAAAATTTCACTCATCTTCGGTTCAGCAAAGCCCTCGCTCAGGGTTTCAACATTATCAGCGACTTTAAGTTGCAAAGTGTTCTTACCTTACTCCATTAATAGTTCAAGGCGGGATTACTTTTCAAAAAAGTTAACCACCTCTCTATGGTCGATTATTTGACAAATTACCACAAATGACATACCCCACTTGTTCATGAACTGCCCACCCACAAAAAATCGATCCAAACTTCGCAAAGCTTTCACGCTCCTCGAAATGATGATGGTCATGGCAATTATTGCCATTCTAGTTGGCGGAGTGATTGGCCTAACTAGGAACTTCTCAGGTGGGGCTAGAATCCAAAAAGCTGAGAGCGAAATGCAGAGTCTAGCAGCCCATTTACTCCAATATAAAAACCTCGCTGGTCGTTACCCTACAAGCGAACAGGGGCTCAACGCTCTGGTCTCGAAACCAAGCTCAGCACCAAAGCCACGCCGGTGGAATCAATCGCTAAAATCCGTACCTCTTGACCCATGGGGTAATCCATATATCTACAAGATTCCTGGCACAAAAGACTCATCTACCTATGAGATCATCAGCTTAGGTACCGATGGTCAACTAGGCGGAGACGATGACATCAGCTCACAAGACGCGGCGCAATAAGCGTCTCCAGCCTAGAGCAGGCTTCACACTCTTAGAAATAATGGTCACCATGGCCATTACTTCTATCATCTTGGGCTCAGCGGTCCTCTATGTCGCAAACCAAAATAATGGCACACTTAATAAACTAAGCCAACAAACCCAGATCATGGCGAAGGAAACACTTCGCAACGCCAAACTTGAAGCTCGCCCATTTTCCATTTATATAACGCCTCGAGAAATCTGGGTTCAACCAGAAAGAATGCTTTTAGATGGTGAGAAACCAACCCCACCAAAGTCGGCACTAGACATTCCTGAGGGCGTTCGCGTGTCACTTTTAACTAGCCCTGATAGCGACTGGATCACTGTAGAAAAAAACGACGCCCCCTTTATCTGGACCTTTACTCAGTCTGGCCTCTGCGACGCTCTTGAAATACAATTTGAAGACGACGACAACATTCAGACTGCAACCTTCCACTCACTCACCGCTGGAGAAATTATCAATGAAGACTAGCCGACAGAATCGCCGCACCGGCTTCATGTTGTTAGAGGCTCTCTTAGCCTTCAGTATATTCGGGATAGCCGTCACCAGTATAGTCATAGCTCTCCACCGCACTGCTGAACTCAGCCAAGCAGTGGTTCACGAACAATGGGTCAAACAACAGGCGCAAAACCTCCTCAAGGAGGTCCTAACAACTCCTAGAACGGGTAACGACTTTGCTCGTGATGAAAGCTTTTTTATTGACCAAACTACCGACGCCCGAATTCTCATAGAACCACTAGAAGTTGTGGACAAAGACGGCAACAAGTTAGACGAGTTCTATACGGTGATCATAACGATTTATTGGGATAACGACGGCACACGCTCCGAACAAGTCTTTTCCACCATTCACTACGCCAACATGCTTAGTGGAGCAAACCCAGCAGGTGGCAGCTGAATGATCACCAAACCACAAAGTTTGCGTAATGGATTTACGCTGTTAGAAACCATTTTGGCTATGTCCATATTGGCTGTCATGATGTCAGTCATTTTCTCGATCACGACAAGCTCAGTAAGCCTAGGACGGGGCATTGTAAGCATCCAGTCGAACTCACGTCACCAGGCAGCACTCTACGATTACCTCACACAACTCTTTGCTAACCTCCCAAGTGATGCCAAATTTACACTAGAGCAAAACAACCAAGATTTTCAAACTCTCACGATTGAAAATCCAAACACAGAATTTCCTGCACAAGGTCGCCAAAATCTAGCAAAACAACTCTGGATCGCAATTGGTACTGATCGAGACGGTCTAGCCAACCTCAACCTCGAGACATCTGATCAGATTGAGGAAGAGGCCAGCAACCACGAACCAATCTATTTTCAAACTGAATTGGTTAGATCTCTAACTAATATTCGTTGGGAATTCTACAGTACCAACCGAAATGAATGGAGTCCTGAATGGGCACCATCGATGGGGCGACCTTCACAAATAAAACTCTTTTACTCCTACCCTGAGCACGAAGATGAGCACATGCATTATTTTTGGATTCCTAAACGAACGGAACCACAACTTAACATGAAAACGCAACAACCATCGTCGGAACCACAACA
>NZ_JBDOPO010000215.1:0-10388 GCF_039830215.1 Rubritalea sp.
GTCTCGACGGGTTAGCTGACGCTATTTCTGATGAACTTTTGCTAAGCGAGTCAGCGTGGGGTGGTCATGCAATGGCCATCAATGCGCGCCATCAAGATTGCCTAAAGAAGGCTGATGAGTCCTTGGCTAATGCCCGTGAATCACTCGAACTCAACACTGGCATTGAGTTTGCCTCGATTGACCTGCGTGAGGCGTTGAATGCTATCGGTGAGATTGCTGGCCGAGTCGATACGGAAGAAATTCTTGGAGAGATCTTTGGGAGTTTCTGTATTGGTAAATAAGGGGGGCGCTGCGCTTCAATTAAGAATTAAAAATTAGGAATGAAGAATTCCTTCAGCGAAGGCTGGAGATGTGTAATCACACATTCGTAGCTTGTCGGCCAAGGCCGTTAGTCCTCTTTCTTCGGTTTGAGTATGGAGAAGTCGACGCTGATGGCGTAGGCACAGGGGATAAGGAATAGGGTGATGACGGTGGCGAAGAGGATTCCGAAGCCTAGGGAAACTGCCATAGGGATGAGGAACTGGGCCTGAATCGAGCTTTCGAATATGATCGGCATGAGTCCCGCAAATGTGGTGATGGATGTGAGGAAGATCGGGCGGAAGCGTCTGATGCCGGATTCCGCTATTGCTTCTCTTAGCGGAGTTCCTTCGAGTCGGCGCTTGTTGATGAAGTCGACGATGACTAAGGAGTCATTCACCACGACACCGGCGAGTGCTAGCATGCCAAAGAAACTGAGGTAGGAGACTTTAAGATCGAGGAATACATGAGCCCAGTAAGCTCCGACGACACCAAAGGGAACGGCCAGCATCACGAGAAATGGTTGTGTGAAGGATTTGAACGGGATAGCCAGTAGTGAGTATAGGGTGAAGGCAAGTACCAGCGCTAGTGCGATGAGGCGTTTGTTGCCTTCTTTGTAGTCGGCGAGCTCCCCCTCGTAGTTCCATGTGACACCTGGGTAGTCGAGCATGAGCTTGTTGAGGTATTTTGTCAGCTCGGGTTCAATTTTTGTGACATTGAATTCTCCATCAGGCAGGGCTGTGACGTTGCTAACGCGTGACCCGTCTTTACGCTTAATGCTTGGCGGTGTGCTACCTTCTTTGATGCTTGCAAACTGAGCAATGCTGGCGAGTTGGTTGTTTGGGAGGCTGACACGCAGCGTGTCGAGGGTGTGGAGGGATTTTCTCTGGTCCTTGGGGAGTTTGAGCATGACGCGTAACTCAGAGTCGGCCATCTGGATTTTCTGCACTTGGATGCCAAAGAAAGCACTACGGATTTGCCGAGCCAGCCCTTCTTCAGTGAGGCCGGCTTCACGTCCTTGGGCATTAAGTTTAACCTCTAGTTCGCGTTGTTCGCGTGAGTTGCTAGACCAAGCATTTTTGATGACTTTTTTAGCATTGAGCCAGGCCTCTATTTCTCTCGCAACTGCGAGGCGTTCTTGATCGTTATTGGAGCGTAGATCGATGGATATTGGTTTGGCCCCTTTGCCTCTTGAATTGTTTTTTTCGGTGCGGATGTAGAATGATTTAACTCCCTGCATGTCGCCTACCGCGAGTTCCCACGCTGCAGCGATTTCTTTGTTTTTGGGACCAGGCACGGTACGTTGGCCAGGTGGTATAATCTCGACGAGAACGTATCCGTCGGTCGGTGAAGCTCTGGTATTCCATGGTTTCCCGCCTGAAGAGGTAAGTACATTACCGATGAGGGATTTGCCCGTGCCGGGATCGACGAATGAGTTGCGGACTGACTCGAGCCCTTTGACCACCTGTTTGACTCGTTCATCAGTCTCTTCATAAGAGGTGCCAGTGACCGTTTCGAGCGAGGCGTAGATATAGTATCGGTCAGTTGATGGGGCAGGATCGAAGTTGTCAGATTTAACATACCAGCCAGCAGTAAGGAGTAAGGAGGTAATAAATAGTGAGAGCGTGGCGTAGCGGTGGTGCAGGGCAAAACTCAGTAAGGGTTTGTAAACGCTTTGAATGAACTTTTCTAGAGAGTCGGCAATGTAGCGCTGAGTCTTAACGAACCAGCCTGTACTCTTTCGGTTGGTTTTGAGGTGCTTGAGGTGGGCGGGTAGAATCAGTTTGGACTCGACTAGTGAGAATAGAAGTACGGGGATCACGACGAGAGGAATCTGGCGTGCCATTTCACCTAAATAGCCTTCGATGAACATGAGTGGGACAAATGCTGCAATGGTGGTGAGCATGCCAAAGGTCACAGGAACGGAAACTTCCTCGGTGCCGAGGACTGCGGCATCGAGTGGGGGCTTGCCCGGTTCGCTCATTCTTGAGTAGATATTTTCTCCTGTTACTATAGCGTCATCTACTACTATTCCGAGCACGATGATGAAGCCAAAGATGCTCATGTTGTTTGCCGAGACTCCCAGATAGTGCATGGAAATCAGCCCTCCGGCGAAGCTGATAGGTATACCGGCAACCACCCAAAATGCAATTTGTGGGCGGAGAAATAGGCCGAGGAAGATAAGTACGAGAATACCACCCTGGAGAAGGTTTTCCCCTAATGTTTTGAGACGACCCTTTAAACTCACCGAGTCGTCATCCCAAGTGGCTAGCTCTATGCCCGATGGAAATCTGTCTTTTGCGCTAGCAACGTATTTGTGGACTGAGTTTGCTATCTTTAGTGCATTCTCACCATCGAGCCTCATGATTTCCAGAATGATGGCATTCTGGTTGTTGTAGCGCATGACTTTCTGGTCAGAGGCTCTTGTGTCTTGGACGCTGGCGACATCGCCAAGTTTGAGCTCTGAGCCATTTTCTCGAGAAATAATGAGGTCGCGAAATTGCTCGACACCATAGGCCTGCGAGCTTGAACGGATCAGGATGCGCTCACCATTGTTGTTGATGGAGCCTGCCGATAGATCGATAGATGTCTCGCGAATCTTACGTGAGAGTTTATCAATAGTGAGATTGTAGGCATTGAGTACTTCGGGTTTTACTTCGATGGTGATTTCTTTATTGAGTCGCCCCTGAATGTTGACTTTGGAAATGCCATTGATCGATGTGAGGTCATCACGTGCTTTTTTAGCTGCGACGAGCAGGTCGGCGTCGGATAAGTTTCCGTAGATTGCCACAGAGATGACCTCGTGCCAGTAGGCAGTGTTAGGTATATAGATTTTTGCTTTTTCTGCTTCACTGGGAAAGGTGCTGATGCGGTCGAGCCGAGATTCGATATCAGCTTTGAGTTTCTCGATGTCGGTGTCCTTATCGACATTCACGACAACATTGCCTGAGTTGCGGCCAGCACTAGATTCGATACTTCCAATGCCGGAGATGTCATTGAGAGATTGCTCGATGGGCAGAATAATCTTTTGCTCCACATCTTTCGGAGTTCCACCGCGAAGTGGGACGCTGATACGGATCTGCGGGAAGGATACGGCAGGTTCTATTTCGACAGGGAGTTGAAAATAGGCCGTGTAGCCACCAAATAAGAGAATGGCGACCATCAGGATATTTGCGGCTACATGATTTTTGGCGAACCAGCGAATCATTGATCAAGGTGCAGGTGGTGATTGTTGTTTGTGAAGGGACTTCCAGTGCTCAAGGCGTTCTTTGATACGCTTCTCCAAACCGTTTTCTGTCGGTGTGTAATAGTGTCTTCCCTCTGGGAGGTACGACTGGGGAACATAATTCCCTTCAAATGAATGAGAATAAAAATATTCCAATGCTTTTTCATTTTCACCAGAGGCTGCGGAGAGTTTTTTGCGGCTCGGTGTGCGTAGGTGAGCGGGGACAGCTAGAGTTCTGCCATTATCCACATCAGCAATTGCTGAGCCCAGTGCCGCATATGCGCTGTTCGATTTAGGCGAGGTTGCTAGATAGACTGTGGCGTGTGCCAGTGGGATGCGTCCCTCTGGCATACCTATGAATTCGAATGCTTGCTGGGCATCCATTGCTACGCGTAGAGCATTTGAGTCGGCTAGGCCGATGTCTTCGCTCGCAGAAATAACGATTCGGCGAGCGATGAAGCGGGGGTCTTCGCCGGCGTGGAGCATTTTGGCCAGCCAATAGAGAGCTGCATCAGGGTCTGAGCCTCGGATAGACTTGATGAATGCTGAGATGGTATCGTAATGGGCATCGCCGGTTGCATCGTAGACGATAGCTTTGCGCTGAATGGACTCTTCGGCAATGCTGAGGTTTATTTGTATAGTGCCATCAGCATGAGAAGGGGTTGTCAAAGCTGCCAGGTCGAGGGCTGTTAGGGCTTTGCGAACGTCGCCGTCAGATTTTTCAGCAAGGTGAATGAGGGCATCTTGGTGCGCATTTATTTGGAGACAGCCAAGACCCTTAGATCTGTCTGCGATGGCTCTGCGGAGAACCCCGACGATGTCTTCGGTGGAGACGGGTTCTAGCTGGAAAATTTGTGAACGTGATGTGAGTGGTGAGTTGACGTAGTAGTAGGGATTGTGCGTGGTGGCGCCGATGAACCGGACTGTTCCTCTCTCAATGTGCGGGAGGAGTACGTCTTGTTGTGCTTTGTTGAAGCGGTGGATCTCGTCGATGAAGAGAATGGTTGTTTCACCTCGGAGGTTCTTCCAAGTGCGGGCTTGGGCAATTTTGTCGCGAATCTCCGCAACATTGCTTTCCACACCATTGAGCATTTCAAATCGCGAATGAGTGGTCTGGGCAATGACTGTTGCTAGAGTGGTTTTACCTGTGCCGGGAGGCCCGTAGAAGATGAGCGAGCTAAAGAGGTCGGCCTCGATCGCTCTTCGGAGTAATTTTCCCTCGCCTAGAATGTGCTGCTGGCCGGCGATTTCGGAGATTGTCTGCGGGCGCATTCTCGCAGCCAAAGGCTGGGAGGCGTTACTCGGCACATGGCCCTTGGGCTTGTTTGGTTCTGGGCCCTCAGGGAAAAGCGAATCCATAGCTAGAGTTGAAACAAAATAGAGTCAGGCTGGCAACCGTGATCAGTGGGATGTCACGAGTATTCTCGGTAAAGACTCAGAAAAACTTGCAGAAAATGAAATTATGCAGACAGTCAAAGTTATGGACGGCATTGAGAAAATTCTGAGAAATAATAAAAACTGGGCAGACGAAATCACAGCTAAGGATGCAACATATTTTGAGCAGTTAGCTCAGGGGCAAGCACCAGAGTATTTGTGGATCGGTTGTGCTGACTCGCGCGTTCCAGCGAACCAGCTATTGGGGCTAAATCCGGGCGAAGTTTTTGTCCACCGCAATGTGGCAAACCTTGTTGTCCACGCAGATTTCAATAGTCTGGCAGTGATTCACTATGCAGTAGAGTACCTCAAGGTGAAGTATATCATCGTATGTGGCCACTACGGCTGCGGTGGGGTGCAAGCTGCGATGTCCGGGAACCGCTTCGGCCTTGTCGATAGCTGGATTCGTCATGTCAATGATGTGATCAAAATCCATGGCCCAGAGTTGGCTAAACTCGATGAGCCAGAGAAGTTTGATCGCCTCTGTGAACTCAATGCAATCGAGCAAGCAATTCACGTATCACAATCACCACCAGTGTTAGATGCCTGGGAGCGTGGCCAACAGCTGAGTATTTATGCTATGGTCTACGACTTAAAAGATGGTTTGTTGAAGCCAGTTGCAGATCCGATTACTTCTCCGCAAGAGAGTAAATTGGTAGGCGAGTAAATATAAAAGCCGCCTGTAAATAGTTTGCAGGCGGCTAGAGATTAGGTCAATCAGCGTGCTCGAATCCGACAAGGCGCTGGATTGAGCTCTCGAGTTGCATTATTTTTTCTGGGTCGGTAACCTTGGATCCATCTCGGTTGCTGACGTAGATGGTGTCCATGGCGGCACCTTTCTCGGTGCAAATACGTGCATGAACAGTGGCTAATCCGCATTTTCCAATATTAAGAAAAATATCGTGAAGCAGGCCAATTCGGTCGAGCGCTTGGACTTCGATTGCTGTGAATTGTTGGCTGGCGTGATTGTTCACAAATGCTCTAACAGGAAACGGGAGGCCCCCTTCATTCACATCTTTCTGAAGGAAATTTCGTTTCTTCCTTAGATGTTTTGATGAATCGTAAGCATCTTTTTGAATCAGCTCAGAAAAGGTTTCTTTCACTTTTTTCTTTGTGGCCGTATTGGTCACGGCGAGTTGGTCCTCAGTACAAACGTGGAAGATGTCGCAGGTAATGCCGTCAGTGCGTGTATACACGTCGGCCGCGATAATGTTAATTTGTGATGCAGCGAGAGCACAGGCCACTTTCTCGATAAGTAGTGGGCGGTTCATAGTGGTAACCACTAGTTCGGTATAGCCTCGGTTGTCGTGGTTGATCCAACGGAGGTCCGATTCCCGAAATCCTTCTGGAGCTTTCTCAGCTTTCTTAGTGAATCGGCGCACTGCACGAATGTGAATGGCTAGTGATTCTGGAGCTCTGTAGCGGAAATAGCCTTTTGGCATTGTTTCAAAATGTATGCCAAGTTGCCTGTGGTATTTTTCTTTGAGAACGTTTTTTGTACGCTTTTTGAGCTTCTTAAGTTCGTTTTCTCTATCAACCTTGTATTGGTTTTTACCGCTTGAGAGAAAGGCTCTAGTGGAGCGATAAAGCTGTAGCATGAGCGATTCCTTCCATGGTGACCATGCTTCTTCGTTTGTTCCATTAGAGTCGGCATAGGTGAAGACTAATAGGGCTTCCAAGCGCTCTCTGTCGCGCATGATTCCGGCAAATTCTTCAATGACTTCTGGGTCTTCTAGATTCTTGCTGGTTGCGTAGCGCCAATATGTGAGGTGATGGTCGACAAGGAAGGTGAGAAGCGAACGGCGTGCACCCTTAATTTTGAGTCTAGAACAAACACGTGAGGCAAGCATAGCTGAACCATCGGTGTGTTCTCTGACATTTTCTGCACGTCCTGTATCGTGGAGAATCATTGCCAGATATATAGCATAGGGGTCTTCTAGGCCGGTGAGAATTTTACGGTAAACTTCACACTCTCTGCTGTCATCTTCTATAAGGGCATCAAGCTGCTCGATGCAGCGAAGGGTGTGCTCGTCGGCAGTGTAACGGTGGAAAAATTCGTGTTGGACAAGGCAGTCTAGGGCCCCAAATTCAGGCATCCATCTGCCCAGAACGCCAGACCTGTGCATCATTCTGAGTATGTCTGCGACACTTCCCTTGCGCTCTAGCATAGCACGAAAGGTTTCTCTGTTAGCCTTCGAATTTCTGAATTCAGTGTTGATGAGGGACCAGCTGGCTTTGATGAGTTTTCTGGTTTGTGGTGCGAGGGTGAGATTGCGCAATTGGCATTCTTGGAAAACGCGCATCATGCGTCTGGAGTCTTCCATGAATATTTCAGAACTTTTTGGGTAAATACGTCCACCACGGATGACGAAACCGTCGAGTTCGACCCTTTTCTTTTTCGGTTGTGGTAAAAATTTTAGCCACCCCTTTGCTCCATCATTTTCGTTGATTTCAATTTGGAAAATTTCCATCAACGAGGATGTGTGATGGTAGATTGCTCGGGTATGGCGATAGTAGTCGCGCATGAAGGATTCGCACCTGCGTAAGATACTCTCTTCAGGGTACCGGAAGTTAGTAGCGACGACGCCTTGGAGTCGCAAGGTGAGGATGTCAGTGGAGCTGCCGGTATGGTAGTGGAGTTCATTGCGCACACGGTGGACGAAATCATAGGCTGCCACGATTTCTTTATAGGCTGATTTGGTGAGTAGGCGTTCTCTCACCAAAGCGAGAAGCTCATTGGTGCCACGTTCTACTTGTTCGACCCAAATGATGTTATGAAAATCGCGCAAGCCACCACAGCTTTCTTTGACATGTGGTTCTTGGAGGAAGACTGTGTGCGAGTACTTGCGGTGGCGTGAGCGTAAGTCTTGGCGGCGAAGTTCGAAGAAGGCGTCAGGATTCTTTTGAATACAATCACGCTGGTAGCGACGAATGAATTCCTCAACGAGCGCTGAGTCACCAGCAATCAGGCGGGTATCCATCAATGCTGTTTTTGACTGCTGCTCTGATTTAGCTTCATCGATGCACTCGTTTATTGAGCGGGATGAGTGCCCCACTTTGAAGCCTGTGTCCCAGAGTAAGTAGAGGATTTCTTCTACGAGTCCTTTGGTTATAGCTGGAATCTTTGTGGAATTGACAGGGAGAAGAAAGAGTAGGTCGATGTCGGAGCCAGGGTTGAGTATAGCGCGACCGTATCCACCTACGGAAGTAACTGCGACTTCAATAGGAGCTTCTGCTGAGAGTCGTTTTTGGCTGGTGAGAAATGCAGCACGAATCACATTGTCAACCATCACAGAGCGTGCACCGGCCACTTCTAGACCACCGGCACCAAGGTCGTGGATCTCTCTGATACGCGAGTCTTGTTCGGTAATAAAAGTTTTGATCAAGCGCGCCCGTTGCGTCTGGTCCACAGCAGTTCTGAGTGCAGGTAAAAGTGTGTTTTCAGCCGTTTGTTTGATGGAGTCAGTGATCGGGTGCATGAGTCTAAAATAGGTAAGTGCGTGGGTAGAAAAATGGCCCAGCAGATGCTAGGCCATTTGATATTTTCTTTAAAGAAAGATTAAAGGATTGAGCCCGGCTCGTAGGTTGCTGCATTCGGGAACTTAGCAGTCCATGCGCTGACACTCTTGTTGAATGCTGCGACTTGGCTGCGAGCAGAACCTGCGTTCTGGCGGCCTTCTTCGAGGAGTGCACTGAGTTGCTCACCTGTGAGAGGGATGCGCTGGTCATCAGCGAGGCGGCGGAGTAGGTCGTTCTGGCGAACAGTACGAGTGCGAAGATCAGAAACAGTAGCAACTGCGTGCTCCTTGATCACCTTGTGAGCAGTCTCACGGCCGACACCAGCCTTCACTGCTTCCATCATGATCGTAGTTGTCATGAGGAATGGTAGGTAGTGCTCCGTCTCAGCTTCGATAACCGCAGGGTATGCATCCATCTGGTTGAGGATCGTGAGAAATGTTTCGAACATACCGTCACATGCGTAGAATGCGTCAGGAAGCATCACACGACGGACCACTGAGCAGGAAACATCACCTTCGTTCCACTGATCACCAGCAAGGCCAGACGCCATTGCGAGGTAACCTTTGAGAATTGTTTGGAAGCCATTCACGCGCTCGCAAGAACGTGAGTTCATCTTGTGCGGCATAGCGCTGGATCCAGTCTGGCCTTTAGCGAAGCCTTCACTTGCTGTCTCGTTACCAGCCATGAGGCGAAGAGTGCGAGAGAAGGACGATGGACCAGCAGCAAGGTCTGTGAGAACTGAAACTGTGCGGAAGTCGAGGCTACGAGGGTATACCTGGCCGACATTGTCGAATTTCTCAGGAATGCCGAGGTGCTTGCTGATTCCGCTTTCGAGAGCGTCTACCTTAGCTAGATCCCCATTGAAGAGTGAGATCTGATCCATCTGTGTACCGACAGCGCCTTTGAGACCGCGTACAGCATATGTCTCGACGTGGTGGTTGAGTGATGAAAGTGAACCGAGAAGTTCTTCGCCGAACATAGCGATGCGCTT
The DNA here is from genome assembly GCF_039830215.1 of Rubritalea sp. Taxonomy (NCBI): domain Bacteria; kingdom Pseudomonadati; phylum Verrucomicrobiota; class Verrucomicrobiia; order Verrucomicrobiales; family Rubritaleaceae; genus Rubritalea; species Rubritalea sp. The sequence goes on from NZ_JBDOPO010000215.1 coordinate 9,468, forward strand.
GCCGAATGTGGTTGGCTGCGCTGCCACGTTGTGTGTGCGTCCAGTGATGAGTAGACCTTCCCATTGTTGGGCGCGCTCGTTGATTTTAGCGAGTGTTGCGACGGTCTTGTCGCGAAGGATGAGAAGTGAGCGGTACACTTGGAGTTGCTCCACGTTCTCTGTGAGGTCACGTGAAGTCATGCCTTTGTGAATGTGCTCGTGTCCAGCAAGGTCACAGAACTCTTCGATGCGTGCCTTCACGTCGTGACGTGTGATGCGCTCGCGTTCCATGATTGCTGAGAGGTTCACCTGGTCCTTGACTGACTCGTAGGCGTCGATTGCTTCCTGTGGAATGTCGAGGCCAAGCTCTTTCTGGGCCTTCATTACGGCGATCCAGAACTCTCGCTCGAGGATAATGCGGCCTTCTGCAGACCAGATATTACGGATAGCTTGGGAAGCGTAGCGCTCGGCTAAAACATTAGGAATTGCTGACATGGTAGCAGTAAGAGCGAGCAGGGGAAAACTTTCAAGTCTAATGCTTGTCTCATCAGGCTAGATTTACGGTATAAAAAAGCCCGGAGGTGAACCAGCGGGCTTTTTTGTGAGTTTATATCTGGAATGTTATCTGTATTTTGCGCGGAGCCCTTTGAAAGAGTTGTCGACGTATTCATCTACAATGTAGGCAAAGAGGATCGAGAGAGCAAGGGTTGTACCAAGAAGAATAATTTTTGAATCAAACCACGTATGTTGTTGCAGTATGCCTATGACGACGTAGTGAATAAGGTACATGCCGTATGAATAGACTCCTAGTTTACGCATCCAACCCCAGTTGAGCCATGAGAAGAAGATGTGATCTGCTTTATTGATTGCGTAGTAAAATAGAGGCATCATGCAGAGCCCTTGGAGGGTGTAGCGAAAAGTCTCACGGTAAATAGGTTCACG
>NZ_JBDOPO010000327.1:0-10363 GCF_039830215.1 Rubritalea sp.
CCAAGGCAAAGATGGTGACCAGAAGAAGGACGGTGACCAAGGCAAAGATGGTGACCAGAAGAAGGACGGTGACCAAGGCAAAGATGGTGACCAGAAAAAGGATGGCGACCAAGGCAAACAAGGAACTCCAGCTGGAGATGCTAGTAAAAACTCACAGAAAAATGGCTACGCCATTAAAGAACAACAAGACGCCCGCGAACTGCTAAAACGTCACGCGGACATGCAACAACGACCAGATTCCTCACGGAATAAATGGAGAATCAACAAACCTGAAATCGATTGGTAAGCCATTATGCGACTTCTCACACTTATATTCACCCTACTCGGTATTTGCTTCGCACAGGCGCAGCAAGAAGCATCCATCATCACACAGATCTCCTCGACTAATCTGATCGAGGGAGAAGTGGGATATTTCAGTTTGATCTATCGCGGGGTCAACCCAAAGCAAGCTCCACCAGAGTCGATCGATATCGGCGGCATGAAACTGACGCAACGTGGTTTTCAACAGCAGTACATCAATGGCGACCGTTATTTCATTTATCAGTATCCTATCTCTGATGCCAAAGCCGGCAATTACTCCATCCCGGCTCTCGATCTTGAGCTCCAAGGAACAACGGTCAAATCTCAGCCAGCCAACTTCCAAGTAGTCCCAGTTGAAGATCTCAAACTTGAGCAATTCAAGTACAAGGAAAACACAATCAGTTGCTATTCTAAAGTATTCATCGGCAAGACAACTCTCTACCCAGGTGAATCCACTATAGTAGAATACAAGATCTACATCCCAGCCAATCTCAACCCACAAGGATGGGGACTTCCTAAACCTGACAAAATATTCAACTGCACAGCTTGGCGTTTTAGCCCACCAACCTCCAACCGCGATGTTGGCCAAGCCTTTATCAACAACAAACGCTACGTCGTTGGCAGCTACACCACTGTTCTCAGCTCGATCAAAGCTGGCGACGCTAGTTTCGGCCCACTAACAACCGAGCTCATCATTGCCCCTTCTAACACAACCTCACGTTTTGGGTTTTCAAGGCGCCAGACAGCAGAAATGCCAATCACCTCAGAGGACCTCAGATTTGAGGTCCTCCCCTTCCCCAGCACTGCTCCCCCTGAATTCAAAGGAGCGGTTGGAGAATTCACCATCGAAGCCGACCTACCAGTAACCGAGAGCATTAGCCTAAACGACTCAATCACAGCAACTGTTACTATCGCTGGTTCTGGCAATCTCCCTGACATAATCGCGCCGGAGCTCGAAGACTCAGCCACCTGGAAAGTAGTCGACGTCTCACGCGTCCAACAAGGAGACGAACGAAAAGAACTCAGCGGCCAAACTCAGTTCACCTATATTCTGCAACCTCTACGTGGAGCAGACACGCTACCACGTTTCACCTTCGCACACTTTGATCCAGTAGCCGAAGAATTCGTTCTTAGCACGACCTCTACAAGTGCAATCACAGTCACGGTTCCTGAAGTGACTGGTAGCGCGGTCCTTCCTGCTACTGCAGTTCCAACAGAATCTATGCAAGACATTCTGGGACCCCTGACCGATGTCAATCTCACTAGACCTGCTCGCTCTGTAATAGCACAGCTTCCAGTGTGGACTTGGCAGGTAGTCCCAGCTCTTTTCTTAGTAGCGATGTTAGGCATAGCTGGCCAACGTAAGGTACGCGCCTCAAAGCAAACAAACTCAACGAAGTCTCTACAGTTGAATGAACTAAAAAAACTCAACTCCTTTAAGGACCAAGACTTCCTCAAAGAAGCTGGCGGTTATGTCGAACGCTGGTTAGCTGACTCCCAAGAAGCTCAGTCTGTTCTGGATCAACGTGACAGCCAATGCTACCAACCTGCAGCTGATCAAAAGTTAGATTCAAAACAGCGCAGTTCGATCCTACAATTACTCAAATCCCTCTCAGTGCTCACACTGATAGCGCTTCTCACCTTTAGCCAACAGAGCTGGGCGGATGAGAGTAGCTTCAAAGCTTGGGAAGCTGGTGATTACCAGACAGCGCTCGATGGTTACCTCGAGGCCAGCGAGAAAAATCCCGGCTCAGCCGATCTTTTATTCAATGTGGGCGACTGTTATTACCGTGCGAACCAACCGGGAATGGCAGCGCTGTTTTATAAGAAAGCTCTCGCCATCGATCCTTTCCATTATGAGGCATCCAAAAACCTCACCTTCACACAGAAAACCCAAGGGAGCATCCTTGGCCCTGAGTACAGTGAGTTAGAGAAATGGATTCTAGAATTACCTGCGACAGCCTATCAACAAGCAATCTTCCTAGGCATCTGGGTACTAGCTCTGACACTCATAGCTCTTAAGCTATTTCATCTAAAAAACGGCAAGTTTGCACTAGCGCTCACACTCATCATTCTCAGTCCGTTTTGGATAATTCTATCCTCAGCAGCTTGGCTCAAACACCCCCAGCGGATGGCTAGCACCACAGGCAAGGCTGGCATGGTCACTGAGTTCACCTCCATACTCACCGAACCCGTTGACGTGTCTGGTAAAGAACTCGATAAAAAAACTATGATCAAAGCAAATCCCGCATCGCCATGCAGAATTATCGCGGAGCGAGGAGCATGGACTTACATCGAATTAGCCAACGGCACCCGCGGCTGGACTCCTAGCGAGCGCGTGAGCGAGATCTAAGGGCAATTTCCCGTCGATTGTTGGCGTGGCAGGGTAAAGCCCCACCGTTGTAGTCAAGCCAACTCAGCCTCCAAATAGATTCAGGTCCTCTCCACTCGAGCTAGCGACAGTTCGGGATCTAGCTCGGACTCACCTAGGAGATAGCTAGTAAAATGCTCTGCCACACTGGGGGCTGTGATGACTCCTTTAGAACCTAGGCCGTTGAAAAAGCCGATCTGTGGAGTAGTGGAATCTAGTCCGATCACGGGCTGACTGCGGTGGATGATGGGCCTTACCCCCACTTCATGTCCTACAACTTCGAACGGGAGCGAAGTGAGGTCTGTCACTTTCTGCTCCACTTCAGAACATCCTTCAGCGGTAGGATTGGTGCTGAGGTCATCCCATTCATAGGTTGCCCCAGCACGCCAGAGCTTATCTCCTATAGGTACCATCCAGCCATTACGACTGATAACTCTCTCAGAATCTAACTGATTCACTCGGACTGTAAGCATCTCACCTTTGGCGCTGCGGTGCTTTAGGTTCGAGAAGCGCCCCTTCGCCAAGCCAGCATAACCTTGGCATAAAATAATTTTTTGCGCGTGTATACCATTCCAAGAAACTCCTTCCGCCGAAAGCTCGACTGATTCCTCATCAAAGGTTTGCTCTAGATAGAGCCCTTCGGATTCAATTATCTGACGAACTACCTTAAGGTAAGCCGCGGTGTCCAATCGCCCACCGTGCGCCATTTCAAACCCGCCAAAGTCGGCATGGAGTTGGTTCGGTGGAATTTCAGCCACATCTGCGACAACCCATTCTTTCACCGAGTCCACCTTACGGCCAAACTTAGCAACTTCCTTTAGATCCTTAAATAAACGAAGAACAGAATGCGGATAAAATAGTTGCGTGCCACTCTCCCGCTCCAGATCCTGGTAATAGAATATTGCCTCGGGCAGGTATTCAGCTTGGCGCCAAGCTTGGTTCATCCCTTTCCCTGCTAGAGTGGTCACGAGCCCTGCTGCCACTCTAGTGGCGGCGGATGGGTCATTGCTGTCGACCACTGCCACGGACTTTCCGCGGCGCATCAGAGCCATCGATAGCGCGGAGCCAGCTAGGCCTTGACCCACGATGATGAAATCGACCTCCATCAGGATCTATTCTAAATGCGGTTAAGCTTCTTCACTAGGAGCCACGATAGCGTTACGAAGAGCTTCATTAGGGTCAACGAAGTCAGCATCAAAGCCCTTCGCGTAGTTAAAGAGGTGCTTGTGCATATACTCGAAGTATGTCTCCTTTTGCTCGTCGCTGAGCTTGAACCAGATAGTCACATTGAAAGCACGATTAACCTTCTGCATCATCTTGAGTGATAGACGGCGACCATTGCGTGCACGCTGAACTTGCTTGTGTGTGAGCTGCTCAGTCGAGACATCCACCATCTCGTTGTTGCTCATGCCCCATGCTGTCATCATGGCATCCAATGGCTGTATTCCTAGATCTCTCTCTTCCATGCCAATCCCTTACGACTTGAATACCAACTTGAAAAGCCTATTCTCGTTCGCATATTAAACTCATCGCTAAGCGAGGTCTGCATATGCCGAATCAACTCAGCTAAATAGTCTTATGAAAGATTAGCTAGCAGTCAATAAAAGCAACTAGATGTTGGCGCACAGCTGCAAGTATTCACCGCCTATTCAATAAACTGGGTGTTCCCTACAGATCCCATGATTTTCCCCTCAAGTAAACGATCACCAAGTTGTTCGAGTGCTTTTTTCTCTTCGGGGGTAACCAACTCTTTTTGCTCATCCTCGATATCCTTCTCAGGAAACATCTCATCGCAGCCCAATAGGATAGAGGCACACAAAATAAGAGTGCAACGAACTACTGCCATTGGGAGTTTGGATTAAATAGTCGGCAACTTACCTCTTTAGCGCATCTAGTTCCACCTGTGCTTTCAGGTAGAGCGGGCGGCGCTCCAAGGCTTTTTTGAACGAAGCTTTCGCTTCTTCAGCCATCCCCACTTTCTTTTGGTAAAGGCCCATTCGGTATTCTACCGGGAAAAGAATTTCAGATGGCAGCAAGCGAGACTCGGCAGGCAATGCTTCGATCGCAGCTTGGTACCAGTTGTAGGCGAGACCATCCTTCTCAGATAATTGAGCCGTTAGTTCTTTGTGTAAAACGATAAGTGAGCTCAACGCTGGCATAAAGTAGGCAACCTCGTAGCTTTGACTGATCTGGGTCTGCATTTTCTGCATATCAGACAGGACTATGCCCAGCTGACCATGCTGCTTACGTGCTGCGGTGAACTCCTTTTTCCCTAAGGAGAGCAAAGTGTCAGCATAGAGCTGATAAGCTAACAAAATAGCACTATAAGGATCCATGTCTTTCCGGTTAGTAGTGGTTGGTTGTGGTAATGAGAGCTTCGCGGAAAGTGGCTCACCTGATTCAATGTGCATTCTGAATGGCATAAGCTGACCACACCATTTAAGCGAAAGAGCCCCAGCTGAGTACTCACGGCCATCCTCGATTTTTGTTTTGAGAATAGATGAAACAAGCACGGAAGCCTCTTTGGTTTTTCCTTGAGCATGAAGCACTGAGGCGAGAAACAACTGAGACCTAATAAGTCCATCGTTATCCGCGGCACTTAGCTTGTTTACTTCTTGCCACTTTTCAAAAAGCGCGATGGCCTCGCGGTAGGATTTTTCGGCAAGTGGTGCGTCACCACTACGCATAGCAATGAAGCCTAACAATGCCTGCCAAGTGGCCACTTTACCTTCACTAATCTCTGAAAGTTTGAGGGCACGAGGCAATAAATCATTTTTAAAGTCAACGGCACTAGATGGAGCTTCCGCCTGAGCCATGATAAGAAAGTTCAGAGCCATAGGATCCTCCGGGTTCTTCCTAACTAGCTCCTCAAATTCCTCAACAGCCATACGCTGTTTCACCCGAGGATTCCCAAGAACATTGTACCCACCACGTGAGAGATATGTCGTGAGGAGCTTGGCCTGAAGGTCATTTGGATAGTCATTACATAATTGCCTAAAGACGCGCACGCTATTGCCCAATCCATTGACAACCAACTCAGCAATGGCGACCGCATACATTCTCTCATTCTCAGGATAGTAAAACTGCCCATCAACCTTGAATTCAGCAAGCGTTAGCATTCGGTTATACGATACAGCGCGCTGCTCATTGAATTCGTGCCGCGGGCTAGTGAGGGACAAAACGATGCCGCAATAGGCCATCAGACACTGAGGGTCAGCCTCCAAAGCCGTGGTGAAATGACGATAGGCTTCAAAATCCCACGACGCATGAATCAAGGCAAAACCTTGGCGCACATGCTTCTGCGCTTCTAGGCTAGACGAGAATACTAGCAACTGAGGCTCCCCAGTTTGGGGTAGCATTGCCGGAACAGCCAGCTTAGCCACAGGCGCAGCTATCACACCTTTCACATCAAAGACCTCGGCCACTGGGAACGCTTCTTGAGCAAATCCTACAGCTAAGAATGAGATACTACACGCCAAAATCCATTTCATATGCGATGACTATTCAACAATCGGCACACTTAGCAACCTGTAAAGTTACTCCCACAGAAGCTTCAAGCTTTTCTCGACAGCCTAGCTAACTAGCTCTAACATTGAAGCTATGAAACTAGGACTTATAGGTTGCGGGAAAATGGGCCGGGCTCTACTTGAAGGAGCACTTAAAAATGGGATCGTAAAGGCGAAGGATGTGTTTGTTTCATCCAGAACCGAAGACACCCGGGCTGCACTGGCAAGAGAACTCGGGGTCAATGCTGTGGCATCCAACTCCGACTTAGCGAGCAAAGCCGACGTCGTCTACGTTTGCACCAAACCTAATGTCACACCTATCGTTCTAATTGAATTAGCTGAGTCACCAGAATGTCTTGATGGCACGCTACTCATCTCGGCTGTGGCCGGACTAGCCTTAGTGAAAATGGAACAGGTTCTGCCTGACTCCGCTCGCGTGGTTCGCTGCATGCCGAACACCCCAGCTCTTATAGGAAAGGGTGCTGCGGCCTACACCACCGGCTCCAATGCCAACGCAGCTGATGCGGAAATGACCTGCAAACTACTTGGTGCAGTCGGCTCAGTTGTTGAAGTCCATGAGTCCCTGATGGATGCGGTCACTGGCGTTTCAGGTAGTGGCCCAGCTTATGTCTACACTTTCATCGAAGCAATGGCTGACGGCGGGGTACTCAAGGGACTACCCCGCGCTCAAGCTCTAGAATTAGCTACTCAAACCGTGCTTGGTGCAGCCTCAATGGTCGCTGAAACTGGACTTCACCCAGCGATTTTACGCGATATGGTCACCTCCCCAGGAGGTACCACAATTGCGGCAGTTCAAGCTCTCGATGACAATGGATTCCGTTCCGCAACGATGGCTGCAGTAGAAGCTTCAACAGAAAAGTCGAAAGAACTGGGACTTAGTTAGCGGAGAACCGAATCAAGATAAGCTGGACAAAAGCTGCCTTCAGCACTGCGAATGCGTTTGCATTTTGCAAAAATTCACACTAATATAAGAATTATGTATGCAACACTTTCCTTCGTTTCTCTACCTCAAGGGGGTGAGATGGTTCTCATCTTCATCGTTATCCTCCTGCTATTCGGAGCAAAGAAGCTTCCGCAATTGGCCCGTGGCGTAGGCAAAAGCATGGGAGAGTTCAAGCGTGCTCGTGAAGAGTTCGAACACGAGATCACCCGAGCTGAACACGAAGAAACCAGCAAAAGCACCGTTTCAGAAAAGAAAAAACATGAGACTGAAGCTTAATGCCTGCTCTTACTCCAATTTTAAACCCACAAGCTTTGCTTCGTGGGTTTTTTTCTTGCCTAGTCATTGGCATACTCAGCTATTGTGATTCAAAACAAGAAACGCCTGACTGGCCGGAAATAGAGCTAAAATCTGAGCCTAGCTCAAATGCCCTGCAACTTCCATTAGCCACTGCGCGCCCACTTGCTGACGAAGGTGACGACACCTGTTTTATGGCCTATAACCTGCGTAATTACCTCAGCATGCCAAGAGGTGGAAATCGAGACCACATTAGACCTAAGCCCACGGTTGAGATCCAGGATCTAGTGCAAAATATCAAAAAGGTTGCGCCGGATATTCTAGGGGTCTGCGAGATTGGAACGCAAGCTGACCTCGATGACCTCACTTCTCAACTAGAATCTGAAGGTCTCTTATATCCTCACAACCACTTACACGGGGGGGCTGATAGTTATAGGCGGCTGGCTATTCTTTCAAAATTTCCTATCGAGCCAAATAAGCCCAACGAGCTTAGCTACATTCTCGACGGCAAACGTCACATGATGCTCAGAGGTATTCTAGATGTCACCATTAAGCTGCACTCAGGCCCAACAAGATTCATAGGAGTACACCTCAAATCTAAACGTCCCAGCAAATATTGGAACCAGGCACAAATCCGCCGACGCGAAGCGGCTCTGCTGCGTAAGCACGTCGATGAAGTTCTGGCATCTGGCGATTCCCACTTGGTTGTTTATGGGGATTTCAATGACACGAAAATGTCCCCAACCATCCGCGCTGTTGCTGGAAACCAACACCAAGACAACTTCCTTCGGTCGCTCAACCTGGAGGACTCCAATGGTTCAAAATGGACTCATTATTGGAGTTACGAAGATGTCTATTCGCGGTTTGATTACATATTTGTCTCCCCGAAAATGCGTGCACATATTGAGACCAAGAAATCTTACATCCTCGATATTCCAGTATCGAATACCGCCAGCGATCATAGGCCACTGGTCTTGAACATTCGATGAGCCCAGCTTTACAAGTGCTTGATAAATGCCTGAGAATTCCGCCCGCTGTAATGAAGCTCTTTCAGCCGCCCAATAGGCAATGATTCAACGGGGAATATGCTATACCCCATCTGTTCTGTAAAAAAGTTGGCTGCTCGATTGGTGAGGGCAAAGACTGACCGCATTCCTCGTTCTTTACCACGAGCCTCCATGAAACGAACAAGGTCGGCACCATAGCCAGTACCTTCATGTGTTTGCTTTACATAGAGACAGGCAATCTCGCCTAGGTCGCCGTATTGATAAAGAGCAACACAGCCAACTACATGCCCATCGACTTCCATCACGGCGTAATCTTCTAGAGATTCTGCAATTTGTTCATAACTGCGAGGCACCAAGTGTGTCCGACGAACTGATCTCCCTATCAAACCTAGAAGCTCAGAAATATCTTCCTCCTTCAGGGTTCGGATTTGCCTATAGACCCCACCATAGATCATCGTTCCCACTCCTTCGTTAGAAAAGAGCTCATCAAGTAAAACTCCTGGAACCGAAGCATCAAGTAGGTGCACTCGATCCACCCCTAATTCACAGGCTGAAGCCGCAGCTGCTAGCAACTGCTGATCTTTAGACCTTAACTTAGAGCTCAAGTCATCGATTTCTTTCACTCGTAAGAATCTAAGTAACTTCCCTTTCTCCTCTAATGGCTGAAAATCAGTCAATGCAATCAATTTCGAAGCACCTAATGAGACTGAAATCTTAATCAAATCAACAGCAAGCAGCAAACTCTCTCGTTTAAGCAAAGCTGCCTGTCCCCGTTCTATCACATCATTGATTCTCGTAATGGTGGAGTCATCAGCAATCACTGATGAGCGGAAATCATGATCAACAGCCCAGTCTATGATAGATTCTAACTCTTGCTCAGTCGATACGATAACGAGACGCACCCCAATCGACTGAAGCGCACACAAATCCATAACTATTTCAGCCTGTGACGCCTCAGATAGGTCCTGCCATTCGACATCCACTACGAAGAGTTTCCCCAAAAACTGAGGAACATAGTGAAGTAAACCTCGCAGATCTGTAGCAAATGGATCCATAATAAGGCTTAGTGAATGTGGAGCGCTGCTCTGTGAGCGACTTCAGGAACAAGCTCTTTCCAATCCTCGCTTCCTTCAGCAATCATCTTCTGAATATCTCGGCCGGTATAATTCAGAAGGCGCTGATCACCTGGCTCAACAGAGCGCACGAGCCTATTCTGCAACAAATACTGATAGAGGTGCTTTGATGTCTCGCCGGCTCTAAAGCTCTCTGCGGTCACTAGTTCACCATTTTTTCGGTTCTTCCACGGATAAACATAAAGTGACACCTCATTTTTAAAGAGACGGCCAAAGGATTCTAAAATACCGCCCTCAAGCTTCTCATACCATTTCTCTTTAAATAATTCATTAAGCAAACCAATACTCAAAATGATAGCAATCGGCTCTTTGGTGTATCGACTCAAGTAAGTTGCAATCCGATGAAACTCAGGACAATTTGAGATCAACAACGTCTGGCCTAGAGCCTGCAGCGCATCTGCTCTATCAAGAAACTTCACATGGTCCACTTCACCATTTTCTCTTCGCAAGAGGTTATTCATAGAAATTTCACAGAGGCTTATAAAGCGCTCTTTTTGCCCTTTATCTAACTCTCCGCTAAAACTTTCCTTTGTTTGACTCATCATATCCAAGTGTAGATGAGTCACTGGGTCGAAACTACCACGAAGCAAGGCCACAGATTTTTTATAGAGAATCTCAGCTGGCTGCACCACTTCACCTTCAGGTGTGAACATAGCAGCAGAGGTGAGCCCACTCTGAACTAGCTGAAGTGAGCACAAGCGATTGTCAACAAAGCGGAATCCTTCTCCAAGAAACTTCAACATGTCAACTTCGACTCGGCCATGTGTGAGGTTATCTACTAATGAATC
>NZ_JBDOPO010000247.1:0-10349 GCF_039830215.1 Rubritalea sp.
TCTAGGGAAAGTGGTTCTATAAGATCGGTGAATCTCCCAAATATGGCGCGAATTTGAGCTGACACCGACTGGTAAACCTCAAAGCGTGTGGGCACTATAATGAGCTGAGGGCATTTCTCCAATGCTCTAAATCCCGGCATCGCAGCTCTGACTCCAAAAAATCTTGCTTCATAGCTAGCGGTACACAGCACTCCCCTGCGTCCGGTTCCTCCCACACCTATCGGCCTCCCCCTCAGTTCTGGAAAATCACGCTGTTCGATAGCAGCATAGAAACAATCCATGTCGATATGTATGATTTTTCGCTGTTTACCCTGTTCGATCATTCTGTGTGCTTGCAGCAAAGCCTAGGCTGCTGTATTTGTCCATCCGATGAAACAATTCACACTCTTATTACTAGCCACTTTCTGTGCAATGTTTACTGCATGCGGTCAACAAGAGCCTGCTGCACCTGAGAAAGATATTCGCATCATCATTCACACAGACAAGGGTGATGTTGAAGCCACCATATTCGCTTCTAAGACGCCAGTCACAGCAGCCAATTTCCTCAATCTAGCAAATCGAGGCTTCTATAATGGAGTTAAGTTCCACCGCGTTATCCCTAACTTTATGGTACAGGGGGGAGATCCCACTGAAACTGGCCGCGGGGGTCCAGGTTATAGGTTCGAAGATGAATTCGTCCACGGACTTAACCACGACAGTGCTGGTACATTCTCCATGGCTAATGCTGGACCAGGAACAAATGGTTCTCAGTTCTTCATCACACACAAAGCAACACCGCACCTCGATCGCCTCCACACCGTATTCGGTAAAGTCACTAAAGGCATGGATGTTGTGAACAAAATTACTGGAAAACTTTCTGGACCTGGCTGGAAGACAGATGGAGTTGGAAGTAAAATCACTTCAATTGAAATCCTTGATAACTGTGGCGAACTATACAAAATGCAAGCTCAGCGGATTGCGGATTGGAATACGGTCCTTGATGCGCGCTACCCGCGCAAAGCTAAGTAGTCATTTACCTCCACCTCACTTCACAACGCTCAGGGTAACCTCCTGAGCTTTCTTTTTTATTCTAACGCATATTGGGAATGACATTTCCCATCAGCCTTCTAAACTGCATAGCATAATGCCTATCTGGATACCACCAATCATCGCTTTCTTTCTCGGCTCCATCCCCTTTGGTTTGCTCATAGCAAAGTCTAAAGGCATCAATATCCGGGAGCACGGCTCAGGCAATATCGGAGCTACGAATGTCCTACGCGTGGTTGGCAAAAAATATGGAATCTCATGTTTCGTGTTAGATTTCTTCAAAGGAATGATTCCAGCACTCTTAGGAATTAGCCTCATTCAATACGAGGGCCAAGGGCATTCCATGGTCATTAACTCCCTTGCACACTTCGCCACTGTGCTTCCTAACTCTGAGTCCATCACTGCTCAGACCATGCAGTTAGTCACAGGCCTCTGCGCCATACTGGGCCACAACTATTCCCCATGGGTGAACTTCAAAGGCGGCAAGGGCATCGCCACCTCCGCCGGAGTTTTTGCCACATTCATGCCAGCCGCAATTCCCATACTCATTCTTCTTTGGTGCCTGTTGTTTTTCACCACCCGCTACGTATCGGTTGCCAGTATTGCGGTCTCCATTGCTCTTCCAATTACAGTGATCTCGGGTTCATTGTTTCACGGAAAGATTGCGGATGGCAGCTGGAACAAGCCCCTGTTCTTTTTCTCAGTTTTCATCGGCGCTATGGCCGTTTGGAAACACCGCTCTAACATTGCCAACCTGATGCATGGCAGAGAAAACCGCTTCACCCCAAAAAAGTAAAAACTCTTAATCATGTCCTTCAATTCATCCCAATCTGCCGTAGTACTAGGTTCTGGTTCATGGGGCACAGCTTTAGCTATGGTGCTTTCCGAGCATTTTTCTAAAGTCACCCTCATTGGGCGTAGTATTGAGCAATGCTCCGAAATCAACGGATTTCACACCAATGCAAACTACCTCCCACGTGTAGATCTACCTAAGAACATCGTCGCTTCAGTCGATTACACGGACGCATCAGACGCTTCACTCATTCTATTTGTCTTGCCCACCTCCGCTACTCGCACGGCTGCTACTGCTCTTTCTTCTATTGGAATATCTTCTAACGTACCTCTGGTTTCTTGCTCTAAAGGTATAGAGCGTGGCTCCGGAATACGCATGAGCGAAATCATTTCTGAACTCTTGCCTGAACACTCAATAGCCGTTCATTCCGGCCCAACTCACGCAGAAGAAGTTTCCGCTCACCTTGCTTCAGCAGCAGTAGTAGGCTCCACTAACAGCGCCCTAGCTGAGGACTTACAAGCAGTTTTCACAACATCTTATTTCCGTACTTACACCAGCGACGACGTGGCTGGTATCGAACTCGGTGGAGCGCTCAAAAATGTATTCGCCATTGCCGCTGGCATCATCTCTGGAATAGGCCTAGGCGACAATGCTATCGCAGCACTGGTGACACGTGGGCTTGCCGAAATGACTCGTTTAGGAATAGCTCTCGGGGGAAGGCCCGAGACATTCTCAGGCCTTTCAGGTATGGGCGATCTAATGGTGACTTGTTATTCTTCTCACTCACGCAACAACCGCGTCGGCAAAGCTCTGGGTAGTGGTGAGACACTAGAGGAAATCACTGAACGACTAGGAATGGTTGCCGAAGGAGTACCGAACACACTCTCTATTCACGAGGCGGCACGCAAACATGGGATTGAAACTCCTATCATCGATGCGGTGTACCAGATCTTATACGAAGACAAATCTGCGCAAGAAGCTCTGGTTGACCTTCTAACTCGGGATTTAAAGCCTGAAATGGGCTAGGTAAACCCCATCTGACATTCGTCGTAGACACAAAAAAAGCGAAGCCTTTCGAGCTTCGCTTTTTTATTGTAATAAATACACCCGAAGGGAGTCGAACCCCTAACCTCCTGATTCGTAGTCAGGCGCTCTATCCAATTGAGCTACGGGTGCTTTTGATTACTAGCTGCATCACATTTTGTGTTCCGTGTAATTCTTCGAAAAGAAATACACCCGAAGGGAGTCGAACCCCTAACCTCCTGATTCGTAGTCAGGCGCTCTATCCAATTGAGCTACGGGTGCTTTTGAAACACATGCTGTGCTGCGGTGCGGGCGCAGAAAACCACAAGACCCCCAATCCGTCAAGGAAACGCTGCACTTTTTTTATTAGGTAATCTGAAGTATTCTCCGCAACACCCTTGTCACGAAGTAACTAGATACAAATATCTTTGTTTTATTTTCACATCCTCATTACCAGCGACTACTGAGATTTACCCAAACATTATAGAATCCTCTAAGAAATTAATACAATATTTGGCTAATACATATGAGTTTTATGTTGAAAATACTGTAAATTCACGGCACTGATCAAGCATGTTAACGATCCGTAACCTTACCAAGACAATTGGTGGGAGAACTCTCTTTGAAGAAGCCAAAATGACCATCAACTGGGGAGAGCGCGTAGCTCTCGTCGGTCCAAACGGCGCCGGAAAGTCCACCCTCTTTCGCATCATTCTAGAGCAAGAAGAGCTCGACTCAGGTAAAGCTGATATCGATGAATACGCGATCACCGGATACCTAGCACAGGAATCTGGTGACCCAGGTCCAGAATCAATTCTCGAGCTAGCAATTGGCATCACTCCTGAAATGGCCAACGCCATCAAGACAATGCGTGAATGTGAAGCAGCTGGCACTACTGACCTACCTGCATTCGCAGAAGCCCAAGACACCTTCGACGCTAACAACGGCTACGCACTTGAGCCAAAAGCTAAAAAGATCCTTGCAGGTCTCGGTTTCAAACAAGAACAAGTAAACGAGCCAGCTAACACCTTCTCCGGTGGTTGGATCATGCGCGCTAATCTCGCCCGACTTCTCGTCCAAGAGCCAGATCTTCTGATGCTTGACGAGCCTACTAACCACCTTGACCTACTCTCGCTCATCTGGCTCCAGCGTTATCTGCAAAATTACCCTGGTGCATTGCTCGTGATCTCACATGACCGCGACTTCATGGATGAGATCATCGAAACAGTCTACGAAATCGATGAGCAAAAGCTCGTTTCCTACACTGGTAACTACAGTTCCTACGAAACTCAGCGAGAGAAACGCTACGAGCAAAAGGTGCAACGTTACCGAGCTCAGCAAAAAGAAGTGGAGCGAATCCAGGAGTTTGTTGATCGTTTCCGCAATGTCGGATCCAAGTCCTCACAGGTGAATGAGCGCATGAAGATGATTGCAAAGCTCAAAGCTGAGATCGTCAAGCCGATGGCTCCACGTAAGATTTTCCGCTTCAACATTCCTGAGCCACCACGCTCTAACCAGATTCTAGCAGAACTCGAAGGCGTGCGAAAGGCATACGGAGAGAAAGTCATTTATAACAAAACAAACTTTATCGTCGAGCGTGGTGACCGCACTGTCCTAGTTGGGCCAAACGGAGCTGGTAAATCAACTTTGATGAAAATCATTGCTGGCTTCGAAGACGTGCAAGAAGGCACCTGCAAACTTGGCTACGCGACCAAGATGGGATACTTCTCCCAGCACCGCGCACTCACCCTGAATGACTCAAATACAGTGCTCGACGAGGTCATGGCTTCTAACCCTGAACTCCGCGAAGACGAAGCGCGCTCTATCCTAGGTTCATTCCTGTTCCGCAAGAACGATGTCCTCAAGCGTGTGCGCGTGCTCTCAGGTGGTGAAAAATCACGCCTCAACTTGGTTAAGTTCTTGGTTGATCCACCGAACCTCCTCCTTATGGATGAGCCCACTACCCACCTCGATTTGCTCTCAATCGAAGCACTTGTTCAAGCACTCAAATCCTACAAAGGAACCTTGCTATTTATCTCTCATGATGTGCACTTCATCCGGACCCTCGCGGAAACCACAGTGCACGTTGCAGACGGTAAACTCACCAAATACAGCGGTGGTTACGACTATTTCCTTGAGAAATCAGGTCTCAACGATGATCGCTCAGCTGTGACTTCGTAAAGTCGCATTAAAGCATCATTTCTCTAAGGGAGCTCATTAAGAGCTCCCTTTTTTCTGCACGCAGAACGACAGAATGAGTTAGCTCTGGCGGCAGTCGAAGGTTGACCATAGATGCGATCAGGGCTATCACCAAACGCGATGAGTGAATCTGCATCTGAATATCCCGTAATGATTGCTGGCACCGGTAGCTATGTGCCTGAGAAAATTGTCACCAACGCCGACCTAGCGAAGGTTATTGATACCACCGATGAGTGGATCACATCAAGAACTGGCATCAAGCAGCGCCATATCGCTGCTGAAGGCGAGTTCACTTCTCACCTTGCTACAAACGCCGCCAAGAAAGCCCTAGAGCAATCAGGTATTGCAGCTGAAGACGTCCAGCTCATCATTGTCGCAACCATTTCACCTGACACTATCACACCGGCAACTGCTTGCTATGTTCAGCATAACTTAGGAGCGAATAAAGCAATCGCGTTTGACATCTCAGCTGCATGCTCAGGTTTCCTCTACGCTTTGAAATTGGCTAAGCGAATGATCTCTGACGGAGCATTCGAAAACGCGCTCATCATTGGTGCTGAGAAGCTCTCCTCGTTTGTAAACTGGGAAGACCGCAATACTTGCGTTCTCTTCGGTGACGGGGCTGGAGCTGCAGTGCTACGCCGCTCAAAAGATGGCGAAGGCCGCATTCTAGCAACTGAGATGGGAACTGACGGAAAACACACCGGCATTCTTAACATCCCAGGAGGTGGATCAGCCTGCCCAACCACACCAGAAAATGCTGCTGAAAAGCTAGCCTCACTCAACATGTCTGGACGCGAAGTATTCAAGCTCGCTGTCAACGCCATGAAGAATGCCTCCGAGACCGTGATTGAGCGCGCAAATCTTACTGCAGATGACATCAAACTCGTCATCCCGCACCAAGCCAATCTCCGCATCATCGATGCCATCGCCGACCGCCTCACTATCCCCAACGAGAAAGTCTTCGTCAACCTCCACAAGTACGGAAACACCTCAGCTGCTGCTGTCGCCATCGCTCTCGATGAAGCACACCGTGAAGGTAGATTCGAACGCGGTGACAAGATTATCTTAGTCGTATTCGGTGCCGGCCTCACTTGGGCCGCGACTGCTATCGAGTGGTAGAATCTTCCCCACTTGCAAACTTTTCAGAAACTCCGCATAGTTCAGCTATGCGGAGTTCTTTTTTGTTAGTTTGTCTCACATTCACATCCAATGTATTTGGTGTAGACACGCTTGATGCACCTAACATGAATGCTGAAGTCATTGACCAAGTGCCAGTTCACGCAATGGCCTGTGGCCCCATTGCTTTATTCAATGCATACCAACTCAGCTCTGTTGACTGGCGAGCATCGATTCATCGAATCAGTGGTAGTCCTCAGGAGAAATTTAACTACTTCACCAAAACGTATTGCTCACGATTTTCTCGAAATACGTATATGAAGAAGCGCTGGGACGAGAAAAATGGCATCCGCCCAGATGATCTAGCCGAGGCAGTCAACGAGCTCCACAAAAAAGCAAAACTACCAACAGTCTCCCTCAAACGCCTCTTTCTAAAGAACAAACAAAGTCACCGAGAACTATTAGTGGAGCTTCATGGTAACATCTCAAGCTCAATCAATCATGGGTTTCCCCCATTACTCACAGTATCCAAATTTGGCCGACTTCAGTCACCCAGCGGCGGGTATAGGTGGGCAGTGCTTAGTAGCCACTTTATTACGATCACTAGCATCCCCAAAGAACTTGAAGGAAATGCGCATAGCTTCAGTTTCAGCTATGTCGATCCATGGAGGGCTCAGAAAAAAAACAGTAGGTTCACCACTAGCGAGACAACCTTCTTCGCTAATGACATAACCAACCGCAAGGACAAGAAGCTCCACAAAAACCCGACACTTGTGATGCCTAAAAACTCTATAGGTCTAGGAGTTAGCCGCGTAAGATCAAATATAGCTCAAGCAATCGCCGTGACACACCTGATAATAGCGGACTCTGCGCCCGCTACTTTGATAAAAGCCAAGTAGGCTTAAAATTCACCGTGCCACTGAAGGTAGATATTCGCGAAGTTTGTACCTCCGGAGATGTCACCAAAAGCAGATGAGGACTCGTACATTCCTGAGCGATGGTGAATACCATAACCTAACCAAAGGTCTTCAAGCTTGCGTGATTTAAACACATCACCAATGTTGAGGTCCAAACTGAGATCTAAGTAGTTCATCAACTTACTCTCATCAAAACCTTTTTGTTGGAGCTCAGTGCTCTCGTAGTATGTGAGTGAATCAGCGTAGGAGATTCCCTCTGCAATACCAAGTCGCAATCTCCAAGGAGTTGGAAATGTATAGTACCCTTTAAAGGCTAGCACCCACTCTGTGGAAGAGTCCTGCACACCTGATGAATAGTGATAGGAGAATCCTGAGGTGATGAACATTTCGATAGGTACTCCAAAAATACTATCGGCTAGTGGGTGACCGTAGAAAATAGAAGTCACATTTACGTCTGCTCCATCGTCAGTCTTGTGCTCACCAAAGATCATATTTTGAAAGTCCGATGATGTCCCCCAGCCTTGTGATAGGCGCCAATAGGGTTTCGCTTTTAGAGAGCTTACCTCAGGCCGATCTTCTCCATCATAAAACCCGAAACCTAAATAGAGCTCGTACGCAAAGTCATCTTCTACCGCCTGACTTTTAGAAGCCTCAGATCCTAACCAAGCACCTTCAACTCGACCTTCAAGGTGAAGGTTGCTCACCAGGTGGCGGCGCGCCTTGAATCGAGCACGCGCTTCGATCCCCCCACTAAGATCGTAGGTATCCACACCATAGTAATGTGAGTTAAAATCTGATCCAGTAAAGCGGAGTTCTAGCTCAGGGAAAAATCTCCAATTCGGTTTGCTATAATCAGCAGCCCAGCGCGCTGCGGAATGGAATCTCCCTTGCGGGTCACTCAGAACATCAAACTCTAATTGGGATTGGTCATCGAGCTTCCAGAATGCCTGCAAGCCCATGTCTAAAGTATTGCCATTCACATGGTTAATATACTCGGTAGGGATATCCGTGAAGCGATGACGAGCAAGCGCGTTGAAGCCGTATTTGTCGCTTTCCCAGAGCTTTACACCACCGTAATCACCGCGAAGGAAGAAGCGCTCACCTTCATAGTAGAATAGTGGAAAAATATCTGAGGTCGTTTTATCTTCAGATGCATAAGGAACACTGGCTGAGCGCACAGCCATAGCCACACCCCACTCTGGTAACAAATCTTCACCAGTCGAAAATTCAACTGGAGCCTTGGATGTGTCCTCTAGGCTCGCTGGTAAATCACCAGCAGTGAGGAATCCTGAACAAAAATATGGTAGGAGAGTTAGCGATGCTTTATTCACGGCAACATTGCTAGTGAACTCTCCACCGATAGTCAACGGCTAGTTGGCCCCAAAGACTAACTAATTTGAAAATAAAAGTGCGACCTAACGACAGATTAGTCAGATAACCTCATTGATTGCTGAAAAAGACTTTTGTAAGACTTTTGTCTGATTAGCGAATCTAACCCTTGTAGATTTTGCCAACCTCTTCAGCGATGATTTCTATTCCACTCCTTACCACGTCTTCTTCCATCGTGAATGTCATACGAATACACTCACTACGGTGCTTCCAGTCAGCATCGTCGAGACCGAAGAAAAAATAGTTACCTGGAACGATAAGGACTCCACGCTTTTTGAGTCTTTCGTAGAGCTCCTTTGCTGACACTGGCATATCCTCGAACCAGATCCACAAGAACAATGCTCCTTCACTGAGGTGTACTCGGTACGGGATGCTAAAGTCAAAAGAATCTGCCACCCATTTCTGAGCCTTGAGCGACTTTTCCACATAGAATGGCTTCACCACCTCATTACTGAGTCGTAAAACCTCACCACTTCGCACAAGGGGCTCCATGATTGCTTGGCCTACATTACTGTTTGCCAAACCAACGATCGCACTCATGGAGGTGACTGCTGATGCTATTTTCTCAGGAGCCACGACGATGCCTGTGCGCGTTCCTGGTAAACCAAGTTTTGAGAGACTCATCGTGAGAATCGTGCTCTCATTCCACAATGGATTGGCGTCGGCAAAAAAGATGTTCGGGAATGGAGCTCCGTATGCATTGTCAATAATTAATGGAATCCCATTCTCTTCCGCTAAAGCAGAGAGCTTCGCCATTTCATTATCAGTGAGAACATTGCCAGTCGGGTTGGTCGGACGAGACACACAAATTGCGGCAATCTCGTCATCAATCACAAGATTATCAAAATCAACACGGTACTTAAACTGGTGATCACCAATCAACTCAATCTTCGGTTTGACAGCTCTAAAAAAGTCATCGCCCACCGATTGGTTTGAATACCCTATGTATTCAGGAACAAGCGGCAAAAGAATTTTCTTACGGCGCCCATCGCGGGTGCGTCCAGCTAAAGCATTAAAAAGGAAGAAGAATGCCGTCTGCCCACCAGCAGTGATGGCGATATTCTTCTCCGTCACATTCCAGCCCAATTGCACAGAAAAAAGCTTAGCGAGCGCTAAGATAAATTTAGGGTTCCCTTTAGGTGGATCATAGTTTCCAACCATCGCCTCCATCACTCCTGGAGTCTCCATGATCTCCTCCATACGACGTCGCCAAATAGCATTCATTTCAGGGATGCTTCCCGGCTGTCCACCACCCAGCATTTTTATATTGGGTCCACCATGCACCAGCGCATTGCCGAGATCATCCATCAGCTCCTCGATACCACTACCCCCGCAGAGGTTACTTCCGAATATTGAAAAATCTGCCATAATCTTTGCGCGGTAGATGCAGCGCGGTTGGTGTATATACGTCCAGAGTGACGGAAAACCAGCAGAATTTAGCGATTTTTTGACGCTTTATCAGCCGCGTTCAATCGAGGATAGCGCCAAATGAAATAGACTGAGAGTAAGCAAACAATGTCTATAGGAATCCACCACATCGCTAACACATAGTAATCACCTAACACCATAATATCTAATGGGTGAATCAATGCCACCTCTCCTCCAATCGCATCACAGAAGATGTGGAAGGCATACACTAAGCTTAAAAATAAAACATTCTCAAAACTGAGCTTCACGGACTTCAGATGTGACAGAAACACCATCAATAAAGTAACCCCAGATAGCCCAAACACACTATGGGACCAACTCGATAGCCTAGCTTCAAGCGTGAAGAGCGGGTTGAGCCAATCTGGTGCTGCCCCCACTAGAGCTATCAGCAGGTAAGATCTAAACGACAGCGGTTCTTGTGATTTCAACTTCCTCTACAAGTAAACCCCTAATAC
>NZ_JBDOPO010000234.1:0-10311 GCF_039830215.1 Rubritalea sp.
ATAGCGAGGGCTCTGACAGCCGAGGAAGTGAGTAGCGATTACGAGCACGCTACGGGAGTTAGCATAGTGCAGCGATTTACCGAATTAAAGCTCAATCCTATGGAGGTGCCCGCTGTGCTTTTAAAGCATCATGCTCCCTTCACTTGGGGCAAGAATGCAGCCAAGGCTGTCGAGAATAGTATAGCTCTCGAGATGTGCGCAAAGATGGCTTTGATGACCTATCAGCTCAATCCTGACACTCCCCAAATCCCCGATCATATACTCAACCAGCACTACCTTCGTAAGCACGGGAAGAATGCATATTATGGGCAAAGGTGATTTTAAGAATTTCTCGCAGAATATAGTTCTGTAACTGGTCAGCCAACTTATTGGCCTCTAATGGTGGATTGGCTGGCTTTGTTATTTTATTGTGAAGTTTAATTTTATAACCAACGCCGATTAGGTGCAAAAAAAATAAAGTTATCCGTACGAGACAGGTTTCCTTGTATGTGGCGTACTATATAGTAGTTTTTTTTAAGACATGCTTAAATCAATCAAATCAACAAGCTCTGTGGTGAAAACCGCAATAGTTGGGACTCTTGCTCCCTTATTAGTGGCAACATGCATGGCGGCGACACAGCCAAATGTGTTGATCCTGTATGCTGATGATCTGGGATATGGTGACCTTAATTGTTATGCGAGTGAGAGTAAAATCCCTACTCCCAATCTTGATCAACTGGCTAGCGAGGGCATGCGCTTCACAGATGGCCATTCGTCTTCAGGTATTTGTACCCCCTCACGCTACGCTTTACTCACGGGGCGTCACCATTGGAGGGATTTCCACGGTATTGTGAATGCTATGGGAAATTCGGTCTTCAAGTCTGAGCGCCTGACGTTTCCTGAGATGATGCAGGAAAAAGGGTATCATACTGCAGCGATTGGCAAGTGGCACCTTGGTTGGGGTTGGAATGCAATTAAGAAATCAAATACACCCAACGGTAAGACGCATTTCAGTAGCTATGATTGGAGCAAGTCAGTCCCCGATGGGCCTTTAGCACACGGATTTGATTATTATTTCGGCGACTCTGTGATCAACTTCCCTCCTTATGCTTGGATTGAAAATGATAAGTTAGTGCAGATTCCGAATACGATGTTAGATACGAAATTGTTCAAAAAAATCAAAGAAGGATCATGGGAAATGCGCAAGGGTCCTATGGTTGAAGGCTGGGATCCATATGAAAATATCCCGACCACTACCGCCAAAGGTGTGGAGTTTATCAAACAGCAAGCAAAAGAAGAAAAGCCGTTCTTCCTCTATTTTGCCTACCCATCACCACACGCACCGATTATCCCTAACGATAGATTTGATGGGAAGTCTGGAGTCGGATCCTATGGTGATCTGGTGGTAGAGACCGATGACTCTGTTGGTCAACTTCTTAAGGCCTTAAAAGACTCAGGGCAAGAGCAGGAAACGATTGTTATCTTCACCGCTGACAATGGTCCTGAGAACTACGCGTATGCACGTGATGCGAAGTTCGACCATTGGTCGGCTGCTCCTTTGAGGGGGCTAAAACGCGACATTTACGAGGGAGGTCATCGAGTACCCTTTATTATTAAGTACCCGGGTGTGGCTAAGGCTGGTAGCGTGAGTGAGGCATTGGTTTCTCAGATTGACCTGATGGCCACCGTGGCATCTGTGATTGGATACAGATTCCCAGACAAGAACGCAGCAGAGGATTCGCATGACCTGCTGCCTGTGCTTAAATCTCCTGAATCATCAGTTCGGTCTGCGCATGTCCACAACACCTATAAGGATGCTTATGCTATGCGCCAAGGGGATTGGGTGTTGGTTGCGGCTAAAAATGGTTACCACTCTAAGCGCGACAAGGCTTGGGAAGCCAAGCATGGCTACTCTGCGGATTCGGCGTCTCAGTATGAACTTTATAACATCAAAGAAGACTTAGGCCAGCGGCATGATTTAGCGAACAAGTACCCAGAGAAAGTGAAAACACTACAAGCTCTGCTCACTCAAATTCAAGACCAAGGGTACTCCGCTCCACGCCTTGCTAAGTAATCTCTATCGATCAATTCTCTATGAAAATTCTCAAAAAAAACTCTAAGATCGGCTTGTTGTTTGTAGCTATTAGTCAGCTAACACTTGCCGCAGATAAGCCCAATATCGTTTTTGTGATCACTGACGATCAAGGATACGGCGACCTAGCCTGTAATGGGCATCCCTATATCAAGACTCCTAACATTGATGAGCTCGCTGCTGAGTCAGTACGTCTCGATGACTACCACGTATTTCCAACATGCTCTCCCAGTAGAGCGGCTATAATGACTGGTCATTGGGCAAATCGTACTGGAGTATGGCACACAATCAATGGTAGGTCCTTGCTCCGCAAAAACCAGGTGACGATAGCCAGCATGCTAAAGTCTAGTGGTTACACGACCGGGATATTTGGTAAGTGGCATCTAGGTGATGGCTATCCATTCCGCCCGCAGGACCGAGGGTTTGACGAAGTTTATATCCATGGTGCCGGAGGTGTTGGTCAGACGCCAGATGTTTGGAATAACGCGTATTTCGATGGGGGGTATTATCACAATGGAGTAATAAAACCCGCAAAGGGGTTTTGCACTGATGTGTTTTTCCGTCAAGGAACACGCTTTATCGAGGAATCCATAGCCAAGAAAAAGCCATTCTTTGCCTATATTAGCACCAATGCTCCACATGGACCGCTCCATTGTCCGCAGAGGTATATGGATCTGTACAAGGGGAAATCGGACAAGTTAGCAGCCTTCTACGGGATGATTACCAATGTTGATGACAATGTGGGTAAGCTGCGCAGGAAACTCAAAGAGCTAGGTGCCGAGAAAAATACGATTTTCATCTTCACCACAGACAATGGTAGTGCTACTGGATCCAACGAGTTCAATGCCGGGATGAGAGGTGCCAAGAATAGTGCATACGATGGAGGGCACAGGGTTCCTCTATTTCTGCATTGGCCAGCAGCTCAGATGAATGCTGAGAAAAGAATAAAAACTCTGACGCATGCTGTGGATATTGCTCCTACCTTGTTAGATTTGACGGGGGCTGCTAAAGCTGAAGGGGTTCAATTTGATGGAGTTTCGATCGCCCGATTACTGAAAGAAGGCGATGTAAAAGATTGGAAGGATCGTTATCTAATCACAGATTCTCAGCGAGTGGTTGATCCTATCAAGTGGCGTAAGTCAGCCGTCATGAGCCAAGGGTGGCGACTGGTCAATGGTAAGGAACTCTATGCTATTGATGTAGATCCAGATCAGAAAAACGATTTGGCCAAGCAACTGCCCGAACGCGTATTGGAGATGCGTGCGTCTTATGAGAAATGGTGGTCAGATATCGAACCGGGATTCGCCGAGTCAGCTGCTTTTATTATTGGCTCACCGCATGCTCCAGAGGTGACTCTGACGTCTCATGACTGGATCAGTAAGTCCACACCACCATGGAACCAAGAGGGAGTGCGTCGGCTGACTAAGTGGGTATCTAAGATTTACGAAGGCTATTGGTCTGTCGATGTTGAGCAAACTGGACGCTACGAAGTCACTCTTCGCCGCTGGCCAAAAGAAGCGGACACGGCGATCAATCTAGGAATGGCTCCAGGAAAAAATGTGCCAGGAGCATCAAAGCCATATAGAGCGACTAAAGGAGATGCTCTAGACATTCGTTCCGCAACGATCGCCACAGATGATACTATTCTCACAACTTTTGAGTTGGATGCCAGTAAGTCCGCTGTGGTGCAAAACGTGGAACTCAAAGCGGGACCGCAAAAGCTCAAAGCCTATTTCACCCTTGCAGATAAAAAGCAGGTAGGTGTCTGTTACCTGACGATTCGTAAGCTCGATTGAGTGACCAAATTATCGAACAGTTTGGGTGAATGATTCAGTGTTCAGGACCTTACCATCGACAGAGTGGTGTTGTAGTTTGGCCTGAGCCTTACCCGCATTTTCACTGACGGTAACACTGAGGAAACCTCCGCAAATTTTAAGGTAGCGATGGCTTTCCGTGCGCTCTTTTAGCGTGTAGCCAGCTGCGTGGATGTCGCTGGCTGGGCCGCAGCCAAACTCGCGTAGACCAGTGGCCGCATCTACTGATGCGTATTGCCAGTGGCGGTCGCCGCAAAGGACGTAGGTGTTAGGGCTAGAGCTGATGAGCTTCCTAACGACATCACCTTCGACCTTGTGGCTAGCATTCGCGTGGTTGTCATTTTTTCCTTTCGTGCGGTCGGGGCCAACGATGGGTGTGGGGGAAATGACAAACTTGAAAGTGGCATCTGACTCAGCGAGAGATTGCTTTAGCCATTGGATTTGTTCCTCGCCCCAGATGGTGCGTTTATCAGGGTTCTTTGTTTTGTTAGAGGATCTGAAGTCGCGACCTTCCATGAGCCATATTTGTAGGTTCTTACCCCAACGACGTGTGCGGTATGGCTGAGCTTCAGGGAAGGTTGTTTGGTCTTCGTAAACTTGCAGGCCATCGGCGAAAGTGAGTTCGCCATAGGTTTGACCAGGCCAGCAATCATTTTTTAGGACGTCGTGATCGTCTTTTAGGTAGTAACAAGAAACTTGTTTGTGGAAGTCTTTGAGGAGAGGGAGAGCGTAGATGCGATTCCATTTGTAGTGGGCTAAAGCCTTGGTTGTAGCGAAAGGCTGTGGCTTGTCGTAGTAGAGGACATCACCCGTGTGCACGAGGAAGGCTGGCGAGTTCTCTAGCATGGATTTGTAGATCTTGTGTCCATCTGGAGTGTCTCGGCGGTGGAATCCTTGGCAAGTAGTCACATTGAAGGTGACTGGGGCTGTCGAGCTAGCTAAGGGGGCTGTGACGAAGGTGCCTTGGGTGTTACTAGAGATTTCGGAGCCTTTATTTATGCGAGATTTCACCTCTAACAGATAGGTGGTGCCAGGCTTTAGCTTGGAGATCTGAAAAGTGTGGGTGAAATCCTTTTCAGAATCTACCGATGTCCATGCTGTTTTTTGGATACCATCTGGCTGCGAGCTTGGCCAGTAGTGGAGCTGGACTTCCCCCTCAGAGCCTGGGACTAACCATGGTTGGGGGCTAGATGGAGTGTCTTTTTTCGGGTAAAAATTATATGACCCCTCCATGTAGAGGGGAAACGGGTGCTTTGTGAGTCGAGTCCAGACACTGGCTGAGGTCTCACTGACTTCCCCAATTTTTATTCCATTGGCAAACTCAGCTGATGAGCAGTTGAACTGCGTGATCATCGATATGAGAACCGTGACGACTAATATCGAGCTGAGTTTACGTGGAATAGAGTTTAACATGAGAGGTGATTTTGTATTTTGAGGTTAGTGTATGCCAAATAAATGTGACAATTTTACTCTACGACGCTCTCATTTACTTTATCAGTCGTTTGCTTATCTAGGATGATGATTCCCTCCTCATTTTTTAGCATAGGTATTCTAGCTTCCGAGAGTTTGTGTTTAAGCATCATTTTTCTAATTTCCCCACTTTGGTAGAGCTTGAGAAAAGACTTATCGTAGTGTTGTTTAAGATCTAGCCGGTCCACAGCAAACCCTGGATAAACATTCTCTACAATGACGTCATCGAGAACCACAAATTTTTCACCAAGTTCCAGGATCTTCCACAAGGGTTTGATGTCTTTCTTGTAGTCGAGAACTGCATCGACCCTGCCTTTTTTGAGCATGAGAAGCATCGATTTTAGGTTGTGCTTTTCGGAGTATTTGATGGGTGTTTTGAAATAGCGGTCATAGCCATAGGCATTTTTGGCAACAACGACCTTGTGTGTCAGTGATTCCTGCCCCTTCCAGTTGGTTGCAAGTGCTTTGCTGACTACTGCGCTGACTGAATCCGCATCTGTAGGATATTTGGCAAGCTGGGCAGGTGGTAGGTCTTCCGAATAAGCGGCCAACATGATGTCTGCTTTGCCTGAGTCAAGTATTCGAAGTGAACGTTTGAAGGGGACGAACTCAAATTTGAGGGAGTACTCTGGAGCTGGGAAAATAGTTCTGAGTAAGTCGATGTAATACCCGCGTTCATCTTTAGACGTGTAACCCTCCCACACGTCTGTGGCGACGACGACCTCTTCGGCGCAGGCCGCAAATGTGAGCGAAAAGCTCAAGATTGTTGTTAGGAGTAATTTCATGTATTAAACAACCTAGCGGGAATTGCCTAATCCGTGAACTAAAATCTTGAGACTTTCCAGAAGGTGGTCACCTAGCCGCGGCCGTCGAGGTACTTCCAGTTGCCTTTGACTTTGCGGAAGCGGGAGTGCTCATAGAGTTCTTTGAGTTCTCCGTCTTCGTGGCATTGTGCTGAGAACTCTACTTTACCTTTTTTCTCTTCAGCCGAGCCTTTGCTGGTGCTGATGATCGTGAGCGAGCGCCACATGACGGTAGGAAGATAAGCATCTAGTTGCTTACGAAGGTCTTTCTCACGGGTGTCTGGATGGGTCGTGCCAAAGAGGTAGTCGGGGAGGCGGAAGAAGTACGCGGTGTAGCGCGCGCGCATTAGTTGCTCGGCAGTCTTCGGCTGGGCTTTACCTAAGTGGTAGCTGCGGCAGCAATCGTTGTATGTCTCGCCAGAGCCACAAGGGCAATCTGAGCGCAGGCGGATGCGGAGTGGGCGTTCCTCATCGTTTCCGTGAGCTTGGTCGTCGTCAAAAGATTCTTCGTTCATGTGTGAAATGGGTGTGAGTGATAGGATGCTCTAGCAATAGTCTATTGCTGAGTAAGGAGCCAGACTGGCTTTTCTTTGCCAATGGCTGACGCCCCGATACTTGCTTTTCTCTTGCTAGCATCCTCCCCGTCAATGACGAGAGCATTCTTAGGTGTGATTTGTTTGGTGAGAATGTTGTGTTTCAATGAATTAAGATGAGAGAAAGTCTAGGTGAGTGCAAAGCTGTACGGGGGGTGCTGACACAGGTGATCGTGAAGTTGGCATTGTGCGTGAGCACTTTCTTTTCTGCATCAGGCCGGAGTAGGGAGGTAGTTGATGCGTGAGGAGGGTCATCATTAGCGCTAGGCAAGGCACCAAGGGAGGCTACGAAGTTGGGATTTCAGCTGAGTCGTCTTCGACAGGTGTAGCGTGAAGAAAGACCAGTCCGGAAAGGTAAATGAGTCCTAGGAGTCGCATCGTGTGCGTTATGTGTGAGTTTGACTAACGGGGGATGAGGAGGGATTCTTTGTCCAGGCCAGTGAGCTTTTCGAGGCCGTTGACCATCATATAGAGAATGTAGCCAGCGACAAGCATCATTGGAACACCGATGGCGGCAAAGCCCCATAGCGTGATGCTGCCGACGATTCCATTGTATTCCTCTTTCCAGTTAGGTAGGTCCGGAGCGAGGTCGCCGAGGAAATAGTGCGCGAGACCGAGGTTGAGAACAGCACTGAGGCAGAAGGAACCGAAAAAGTAGAGCGTGCACTTCCAGATCAGGCCATCGTACTTGGAAATGAGATTCTTCTCGGCGACAGATTTCTCAATCCTTTTGATGTCGAATATCGAATCGTTGTAGATGAAGGTGCGAAAGAGTGGGCTCGAGGAACGGCTAGTGATCAGGAATAATGAGCCAAGGATAAGTGGCTGAATGGCTTCCTTGATTCCAAATACCCAAGCAACATGTGGCTTGGCGGAGTCATTCGACCAGAGATAAATAGTGATGAGGCCAGTGAGTAAAATGGCGCCCATGCCAACTGTGGAAAAAATGTTGAGCTTGCGATGTTTGATCCAGTGCCAAATACCGTAGCCGATAGGGAGCGCAAGAGCCACGATCATCGCCCACTTTGGTCCGAGCTGGTAGAGCGCCTCACCTTCCTTACTGAGTTTGCTCAGAACGATGGTGGGTAAGAGGACGTTGACCATAATATTGATCAATGGATTTTCTTCTTTTTGGGCAGTCTGGCTCATATACGGGGATAGTTGTGAAGCCCACTGAGTGTCGATGCAAGCTGGATTTCAGTTTTTGGGGGGAGGTTGTGGGGATGACTTATCTCTCGCCAGTGGAGAATGACTTTCTAGTCTGGTAAATCATAAAGCCAAACGTCTAACAAGTGTGTTGCGCTGGCTAAGGAGCAATACATAAACCAATGAGACTATTTTCATTTTTCACCGCACGCAAAGTTAAGCTGCTACTTCCCAGCGGAGGCTTGAGGTTGAATTTAACCACCTTTAAGAGCGGAGCCTCCACAACTAGCGGTCATCACACTGGCGCGAAATGCTGTGTTGTGTGATAAAGAATCGAGGAATTCCTGTGGTGTAGATAGGCCATGAGCACCCGAAGGATAGCGAATGATTATCTAAAAAAGATGTCAGAAAACTCATCAGCTTAAACGCAGAACGATCCCTCACACTATTTACACTTTGAAGTCATTGTGTGGGGAGGACCCAAGGCTTATAATGATCGGATGAGAATGGGGCTAGCTAATCAAGAGGCTCAAAAATATCTCTCAGGCTTAGATCGTCTCGATCAATTCCAGCTTTGGTAGCATGCTCGCCACTGTGACAGTTTGGTATCGACTAACTTGATGGCGCTTATTGCTAGAGCTTGTATGAATATTGAAGCATGCTTCACAAAAATTCATACCCTAAGGCTAGTTGCAATGAGGACAGAGAGTTGTCGGGGGGCTTCGTGGCCGCCGAGAGTCTACGTGTGCAAAAGTCTCACCCAATATTCAGGTTCTAACGTGATAACGCCCATCGTGATTTTCTCCACTGTGTTTATTGGGCTTTCGGTAATGATTGCCGGTCGTTTAGTATTTTTCATCTCTGATGTTAGTGTTCATAATCAAAAATTCAATCGTGAGGGAGATAAGATAAGAGCCTGTTGCCCAACATGTGACGTTGCTATGCGTGAGGATAGCGCGCTGGTTTGGAATATCAGGTGTGCCATAGTAGTAAAATCTATGCACGAGGTAGAGAGTGGAGTTAGACTCGTGAATTGGTTTAGCTTGCTTCAGGCTAGCTCCGTCATTCTTACTCGTGTCACAACTCATTTCCAGCCGTAGAATTCATGCATAGCAATAATGGGCAACCTTCAGAGGCAACAGAGAACCACACGATCGTCGATGACTTTGTGGCACCGCATTGTGACGGACTCGTGGAGATCCTGTATCAAGATGACGACATTTTGTTGATCAACAAACCTAGTGGTCTGTTCAGCTTGTCGGGAAAGAATCCGCTCAATTGGGACTCTGTCCACTATCGTTTGGTACATGGCCAAGAGGGAGTGACCCCAGCTTTCCCTGAGGCAAAGTTACCGCATCGATTAGATCTGGGTACCTCGGGGATTATGGCGGTGGGGCTGCATGCTGATGCGTCGAAGCATCTCAACAAACAGTTCCAAGCACGCGCGGTTCAAAAGTGTTATATAGCAATGCTAGAAGGATGGATTGCCGAGGACCAGGGGAAGATCTCAGCGGCCATCGCGAAGGATAAAAATCTCTTCCCTAAGGTGAAAATTTGCCAAACCACAGGGAGAGTCGCGACCAGTGAGTACTTGGTGCTAGAGCGTTTAGATGCACCGCGTAGGAGCCTGGTGCGGTTCACCCCTCACACTGGGCGCACCCACCAACTACGAATCCACAGCCACTCAATAGGCCATCCCATTCTTGGGTGCGATCTGTACAAAAGCGAGGCGAGCGAGCAGATGGCTGAGCGTTTACTTCTCCATGCAAGTGACCTGTATTTCGAGCACCCAGCTAACGGTGAGCAGTTTCATGGACAGAGTCCCTGTCCATTTTTGTAGTGCGGTCGTCTCTATCGCTCGAACCATTTCCAGCTCAGCTGCTGATGCTCCCTCTGGGTTTGGGGTATGGATTTCGAAACACCATACAGAGAGAGTTGATTTGGCCTCCGGCAACCTATTTAGAGCGACCGGGACGGTCACGTTACGGTGAGAGTCGATTAACTTGCCAGTCGGCAGCAGATGATTCTCGGGTATAGACTAGGCGGTCGTGGAGGCGGGCTGAGCCACCTTGCCAGAATTCAACATGATGAGGGACCACCCGATAACCACCCCAGAAATCGGGAAGGGGTACCTTGCCTTCTTTGAATTTTCGGCCGATTTCAGCCAGCTTCATCTTCAGTAGTTTCCTGTTAGGTATGACCTCACTTTGGGCGGAGACCCAGGCGCCAAGTTGGCTTTCGTGTGGGCGGCTAGTGAAGTACTTAGATGATTCGACTGCGGAAATTTTCTCGGCTTTACCGATAACGATGACTTGTCGCTCAAGTGTGACCCAAGGAAAGAGTAGGGAGACGTTGGGGTTTGCCTCGATTTCCTTCGCCTTGCGGCTGGTGTAGTTGGTGAAAAAGACCATGCC
>NZ_JBDOPO010000262.1:0-2369 GCF_039830215.1 Rubritalea sp.
GAAGCTAAAAAGGAAGTAATAGAACGTCTCGATAAGCTCATCAATATCAAAGGTGACCGCTCAGTGGATTCATTCCACCGCGAGCTCGGTCAACTTATGTGGGATTACTGCGGCATGGAGCGTACCAAAGAAGGCCTTGAGTTCGCACTCAAGCGGATCCCTGAAGTTCGTGACGAATTCTACAACAACGTGCGCATTCCAGGGGAGTCTAACGAATTGAACCAAGAGCTTGAGAAAGCTGCTCGCCTAGCTGACTTCTTCGAGTTCGCTGAACTTACTTGTTGTGATGCTCTAAACCGCGAAGAGTCTTGTGGAGGCCACTTCCGTGGTGAGCACCAGTTCACCGAGGAATCTCCAGAAGTTATAGCTGGAGTAACTCAGCAAGGTGAAGCTCTTCGTGACGACAAAGAATTCTCTTATGTTGCTGCATGGGAATACCAGGGTTTCGGCAACCTTCCTAAGCTACACAAAGAAGACCTCAACTTCGAGTTTGTGAAACAGTCCGTCCGTTCTTACCAATAAGAACCACAAACGCCCCAAAATTTCAAATCCCGCTCCGTTCATTCGGTTCGGGATTTTTTGTGTGGTTTAATAGCGATATCGATAGTTGTTAGATAACTCAAACATGACTCGATGACGTCATTTTCTAAAAAGTTTCTGCAGAATAGCCATTTTTTCACTGTGGTTCTCCTTCTATTCATTAGGCAAGAGTAAGCCTACACAACAACCTCCTAAAATCTGGAGTTTCCAACGAGATCAGATCAGGCGGCGTCCTCATTTGAGGGTTAGCTTTTCAGACTGCTAAAGCTAATTGGTTGTGTTGGTCTAGGAACTCGTATAGCGAGATATTTACCAGTGTTGGGCGCCTTAGGCTTATGTTATAAAATGCCCAGATTCGCATGGAAATGACGATAGTACTTGTGAAATACTACAGTCACCGCTTGGATTTTTGTTAGAATTCGATGACGGATTTCTGCTTTAATAGGTAGTCTCAACACCGAGAACCGCTCTTGAGAATAGGCCGATAACAAAAGAATAAATACAACAAGCCCTGCTGCTTGGTCGGGACGTCAGCTCTGAGGACCTTTCCGAAGTGCTCAGACTTTGAATTCTCGAAGTTATTTGAGCTGTGTTTAGTTTTCTTATCGACGCTGATCATCTTTGTGGAATGAAGGCTTTAGCGCCTTTAGCAATCAATACGTGATGACGCATGAGCTAGGCTACGGAGTTTTGAGATCAGTGGCACTCTCGTTACAGCAGTTCTGTAGTCATGCTAGTTTGGCCGTAGACTTCAATGTGCTGAATTTTCTTTATCCATTACGGGCTAAAGACAGCCTGAGCGAGGACCGCAAAATGCCGTCGAAGCTCACTGGTGGTGTAGTTAGGAAATTTCACACATCTCGGCTATTAGCTCATATTTTTCTGAGCTTCGTTTCCCAATATGAACGCAGTCTTTTTTAGAGTGCCATCTCTGCTATGGGCTTGAGCTAGGTACTTTCTGAGTCCCCTGAATTCATCAACCAAATCCACTAAACTAGGCTCATCTAAGGTGTTTGGTGGGAGGGTTGCTGTGGACTTAATCTCGCAGCTTCCGAGTATTTTCTGCTGCCATGATGCTCAGCACTGGCTGGCTGAAATATTGAAGTCTCGGCATCACTGAGCCACGCTGTTGCTGCTCTTTAAGAAATAATCTATGACCTCCTTTTTTAATTCTTCGCAGTGTCGAATGTACTCTTTTTTTTATTGGTGTTATTGATTTTAACTGAGTAAATCAGCACACCCTCTGACTAGACAGTTGGAGGAAGATCCGATTTTTCTTACTCATTAAACAGCACGCTAGAACAAAAAATCTGGATTCTACTGACAGGAAAAGCCACTATGTTTTATCATGCTTGCTAGTCGAGTGCTGAAACAGCGAGCGTTGACGCCCTGAAGTGGTGTAATAAACATTACGTCGCAGACCTATGACTTGGTGTAAATGAAGAGACCTAGTTCAAACTCCTGAATGAAATGCGTAAGCGACTTCCTAAAATAGGAAAATATATGTGATTTTTATCACAAAAAACAAAGCCTCAGAGTTTTTCACTCTAAGGCTTACGAGTTATCTTTACAAAATATTGCAGACTTACGCTTTCGTAGCTCCGTTAGATCTTGGTTTTGCTTTGACTGGCTTAAAGACGAGTTCTTCAGTGCCACGTTTACATGAGACTTTGACTGTGTCGCCTTCCTTCACATCTCCGCGAAGTAGAGCTTCTGCAAGTGGGTCTTCGAGGAAACGCTCAACAGCACGACGCATTGGGCGCGCTCCGTATGTCGGGTCGTAACCTTTGTCTGTTAAGAGATTGAGTGCTGTCTTCTCGAGCTTGATC
>NZ_JBDOPO010000274.1:0-2365 GCF_039830215.1 Rubritalea sp.
TTTTTGTAACTGAGGAATAGCAGGTACCTCATCTTATAAGTAACCTACCCATCAGCATTTCCATTGGCGAGCGGTATATACCCGCGATCTTTTATAATGCATGTTTTATTCTTCGGTTTTATTTTTTATGACATAGTAATCTCTAGACACTTCGACTGAGTACAGAATAATCGAGTAGGAGGAGCTCTCACGAACTCCGTCCTCTCACACCACCGTACAAGCGTTGTCGCATACGGCGGTTCCGATTAAGCTTTTACCAGTTTGGACCAATGTACGCTTAGGCTAACTAACCCTTGCTGTTTAAACCAAGACACCGTTAACGCTCGATGAACTGTATAAGTACGTGATAATCTCCACCAACCTTTTCCTGATGAGCTGATTTGACGAGCTGATCGCTCATCTACGCCAAGACTTATCAGAAATTTTCTGATGGGAGAACATTTCTTTCTCTGTTTGAGTTTATAACATCGTAGTTTACGTCTGATCCAAGAATCTAACCGTTCCCACAGTTTGATAAACTCTGCTAATTTAAAATAATTTAACCAGCCTTTCAGATAGCGATTTAATTCTCTTATCACTTGTTCAAAACTTCTGCCCCTATTTCGTCTGGTCAGCTGCCGAATTTTATCTTTAGCTCGTTTTAACGATTCTGGAGCAACGCTTAATGAACCATCGCCCAATATCCTATAGCCTAAAAACTTTCGTTCCTGAACTTTAGCTACAGCACTTTTAGCATCATTAATACGCAATTTAAGCTTTGTTTCTAGAAATTGTTTCATCGATAAATATACTCTCTCGCCGGCACGTTTTGAGTGAACGTAAACGTTCACATCATCGGCATAGCGACAAAATTTATGTCCTCGACGTTCCAATTCCTTATCCAGTTCATCTAGCAAAATGTTTGATAGTAAAGGCGACAGAGGACCACCTTGAGGCGTGCCTTCATGCCGACTTACTATTACCCCATCTTGCATAATACCCGACGTTAGAAAACGACGAATTATTTTGAGCAACTGTTTATCCTTTATAACTCGAGCTATCCTTGACATTAAAACATCATGATTTACTCGGTCAAAGAACTTCTCTAAGTCCATATCAACTACCCACTCTCGACCTGACTCAACATATGACTTGGCTTGTAATAACGCCATGTGTGCGCTGCGACCAGGGCGAAAACCAAAGCTTGAACCTGAAAACATAGGCTCATAAATTGGCGATAATACTTGATGGATAGCTTGTTGAACAAATCGATCAATCACCGTTGGGATCCCTAGCTGACGTTTGCCGCCACCAGGTTTAGGTATCATCACCTTACGAACTGCTTGAGGACGATAACTGCCATCACGTAATGATTGAAACAGTTCCTCACTGTGAGAAGAAAGATAAAGCTTCAAGTCGTCAACAGTCATACCATCAACGCCTGCACTACCCTTATTCGCTCTCACACGCTTATATGCCTTGACCAAATTCGCCCGAAGACAAACCTGAGCCATTAGTTCTACTGTCATAACATTCGGTTCATGTGCTGCCACTTTGTTTTGTTGCTCCTCGAATAGACCAGTGCCAGTTTCGCTTTTACCAGTGCTACCGCGGCAGATAGTGCCTCTTAGATCTGCTATCAATTATCTACAACTCCTACAAATATGAAACTCATTACTTAGTTTATGACTTAATCAGTTCAGGCCTTCCTTTAGCTTGTACAAAGCTAAAGTACTATGCCGTCTGCTGACTTCTTACTCTCCATCCAGCTTTATCACTAAGGCCGTAGCTATTTTCAATAGCAGAGAATAAGACCTCCCAGGGTAAGACGTAATTCTTCCATAAGGCCATGCCAAATTTACAGCAATGCACTTCCAAACGAATACGGGATATCTGTCACTAGCCAGGTTCCCCAGTCATTACTGCCTAATTTGATTTCTGTGCGTCACAGCCTTACTTTGCATCTGGCTTCCTTCAGATCCCAACTCACGATGGGCACCCTTGCCGTTAGCTAGTTGACCGATTCGTTTCAGCCAACAGTGGACTTTAACCACCTAGAATTACGCCATGCCTGGCGCACTAGCGCGTTCACTTTAGAATGACTGATTTATAGCAAAGCTTATTAAATAGTAGTGAGGGTGAGTGTAATGAACGACTTGGTTTATTTAAGCATTGCTTAAACTCCAAGGCAGCTACGAGGGTTATTATGTATAAGTAAATGATTTTTAACAATGCTAATATTAATAATCTAAAGTAATAAATCAGTCATTTGAATTTGAACGCGCTATAACAACCGGCAAATTTAAAATGGATACATAGCTGATTTCCAATCATTATATTCAATATCTTCAATATCTTCTGAGCTACAGTAATTCCAATCATGTTC
>NZ_JBDOPO010000214.1:0-2352 GCF_039830215.1 Rubritalea sp.
CTCCCCGCCACCCGTCCCGGCCAAGGGGGGGGAGTGCGGCCTAATCAGCGACCGGGGACTGGTCGACCAAATACGGCAAGAACGAGCACCGGAAGGCCTATTGCAAAACCACCGATTACAGGACGACCGGGGAGGCCAGGTGCAGGCTTAGCGGGAGGAAACCGTCCAGGTGTTGGGCATCGCCCAGCTAGAGGCAATGCGAACATTGGAAACAATGTAGATATCAACTTTTCAAGAAATGTGAACTGGTCAGTGAATTCACGCCACTGGGGAGGACGCCCGTGGTGGGGATCTGGGGCATACCATGCTTGGCACCACGGTCATTGGCACTATGGCTGGCATCTTAGACCGTATTATTACCGCCCAGGTCGTGTGATAGCATGGGGGCTAGTTGGCTGGGGCATAGGTAGTCTCATCTTTGATTGCGGATACCATCATTACTACAATCCCTACTCAACACAGCTAGTGGTGGTGTATACTGATGGTGGAAAAGCTAATGTAGATTACGCGCAGCCTGTCACTAGCTCGGCGGAGACTGCCGTCGAACAACGATCAGGTATGTCGGAGAAAGAAAGTGATTCGCTTGCTAAAAAAGCAACTGAATCCTTTGATGCCGCAGTCAAGTCGTTCAAAGAGGGAGATTATCTCATGGCTTTGAAGAAGACGGATGAAGCGATCAGCTATGATCCAGGTGAAACGGTGCAACATGAGTTCAGAGCTCTGTGTTTGTTCGCTCTCAAGAAGTATAGCGATGCTGCTTCCGTTCTCAATTCCGTGCTTTCATCCAATCCCGGTTGGGGGTGGGAAACGATGATTGGCCTGTACGCTTCATCAGAAACCTACACAGCTCAGCTCCGAGCCTTAGAGTCTTATTCTAAGAGTGATACTAAAGCTGCAGACGCTCAGTTCTTATTAGGCTATCATTACATGACTCAGGGTCACATGAAGGAGGCTCAGGATGCATTTGCTAAGTGTGTGGAGCTCCAACCGCGTGACCAGATAGCTACTGAGTTGCTTCGACTCACTAAGAATTCCTCCACTGGAGATTCACAGGGCGAGGCTGCTCCTAGCCAAGAAAAGTACACCCCTCCACCTTTGGATCAGATTCAGGGGACTTGGATCGCAAAGAGTGGTGATGGATCTATCAAGTTAACTATCGGAAAGGATAATAAGTTCTCTTGGTCATACAATGACGGTAAGAAACCATTTAAAATGGATGGTGACGCTAGCATGGATGACGGCTTGTTAGTCCTTGGTGGCGACGAGAGTCAAATCGTGGCGGCGATTGAGATGAAAGATGAAAAGATGCTCAACTTCGTCATCGCCGGTGGCCCAGATGGTGATCCTGGCATCAACTTCATAAAATCATAGTTCATATGTTGTGTATCCTCCGTGCTGTTCATTCAGTGCGGGGGATTTTTGTTTTCATGGGCAGGCTACGTAAAGAAGGACTTGATTATCCATTGGTAGAGTTGACTACCTAGGAAAATTCCCACGATGCCGATAATGCCAGATATCACTGGTGGAGCCGGCAGTGGGAGCTTGATTGCTGAAAAAATAATACCAACTAACAGGCCGGCGAAGAGAGCTAAAAGGATTTCTGACATAGGATGAGTAGTTATGGGTGATTCTAACTATAGTTCTTTACCTGTGACTTATACAGAAAAAATGGCTAGTTAGATTCATGCTGGCTCTGACTATTTTTTCTCGTTACTAATCAGTTGAATACCCCCAAAATAAACATCTCAGATGATATTGTAAGTGTGGGTGAGGGGGAGCCACAGATCTGACTAAGCTGATTCAAGGTATTTGAATTTTTGGTGAGAGCGAAAAATCCGCTTGGAAATATAGAAGGTAGAATCTAGTTGTGGGCCTATGTCAGTGGCATTTAAAGAATGGTTTGCGATCTGTGAAGCGCTAGGTCGAGGAGCGCAGGATATTATAATCCGTAAAGGCGGAATCCACGAAGGGCGTGGAGGTTTTGAGTTCGTTCATGACTCGTTTTATCTGTTTCCAACACTCTTCCATAAACAACTCGCCCAAGTGAAGCAGCAGGCCCATGAGTGGATGCCTACGACTCAGAAAAAGCTGTGGAGTCTTGGTGAAATCGTGCCAGTTAAATACCGCTGTACGGTTGAACGTTCAGAGTTACTTACAGATTGGGATGCTGTATTAGAGTTGTCTGGTAGACATGTGTACACCGAGGGGCTTGTCGCGGAACGCTATGGTTGGGAGGGGAAAGGCATGAAGAGTGGCTGTATCAATGTTGCTTACGTTAGAACCGAGGTGTTGATTGAACCCCTGGAGATTGCCTATCAAAAGTCCCACGGAGGATGTCGCAGCTGGATTGAA
>NZ_JBDOPO010000153.1:0-2340 GCF_039830215.1 Rubritalea sp.
TGATTCATCACGGCTTAATCCGTGGACATGCACGAGGGGAAGGATTAAATTTTCACGAGCAGATAGGTGCGAGAAAAGGTTATAGGATTGGAAAACCGTGCCAATCGTACGTCGATAGAGTCGAAGGCTTGCTTCGTCTCGGCCTAGGGTGGTCTCATCAAATGTGACTGTTCCACTGATTGGAGTATCAAGGCCTGCGAGGATTCGGAGGAGTGTAGACTTTCCCCCGCCAGATGGTCCAACCAGAACAAGGGAGTTCACTGTCCCTGTTTCGACTGATAGTTTGTCGAGAACACGCGTAGGGCCAAAGGCTTGAGTGAGTTCTTTTATGATGAGTTGCATGATATCACTTGGGGTGCTGGTTATCTCTCGTAGCTGAATGATTTTTCGAGCCATCGAGAAGCAGCTGAAAGTGGTAAGGTGAGCATGAGGTAGCCAATAGCAAGAGGTGCGTAACTCTCAAGTGTTGAGTATGTAAAAGAATTCACTTCACGAGCATTCAGCGTGAACTCGGAGATGGCAATAACAGAGAGAAGCGAAGAATCCTTGATAAGAGATACAAGTTGACCTGCTATAGCAGGCAAGACAAGCCGAACGGCTTGAGGTAGAATCACGAGTCGAAATGATTGCCATCGTGTAAGTCCGATCGCGCGAGCAGAGTCTCGCTGCGTCTTGGGGATGGCATTTAGTCCTCCTCGAAATATTTCAGCCATGTACGCTCCGCTGAAAGCAGCCAGTACCAAGGTGCCTACCACGAAACGATTTTCGAGACCAACGGCACTTGCTATCACATAAAAACCAAGAAGCAGTTGAACAAGTAGCGGTGTTCCTCGAATAAGCTCAACATAGATTCTTCCAGTTGCTTCAAGAAGTGGATTTCGAGCACCCAAAAACAACGCGACAACAAGGCCTATTGCCACACTGAGTATCAGGGCTGCAACACTTAATCCAAGAGTAACGATCCAGCCGAAAAAAAATTTCTGTCGATACTCCCAGACACCAGACCAGTTCCAGTCGCCAGGCACTTGCCAGCAAGCGAGAATAAGTAGAAGGGTAACCGCCGTAGCAACAATAAGATGGGCAACAGAACGGGACATAACTATATCATTGGGTCTTTGCGTGAAATAAAAGGGCGGGAATCGTTGGGAAGTCTACCGGTCGCCTTATGATTAAGTGTAGGGTCGAATCGCACTTTTCTATGGCTGGTTGTCCGTCCTATGGCAGCACGAAGAATATGGGAGTTTGTGCTCAAAAGTAGAATGGGATGTTGTGTGCCTTAAAATAGGCTTTTTCGTCCGGTAGAAATTTTTTTCCAAGTTTATCGAAGCCGCCTGTATCTTTAAATTTCTGAAGAAATTTATTGATTTCTTCAAGCAGTTTGACGTCTTGTTTTCGAAGCCCAATCGCCCAGGTTTCCTGATGAAATGGATTGAGGATTGCTCTGGTTGTCTTTGGGTGGCGGCGATGATGGCGATATACGGAAAGTGAGTCATAAATGAAAGCATCTACTTTGCCTTGCATGACTTCAAGCACAGCAGCGGACTCCATATCCAAGACAAATACGTGAGCATTTTTGAGTTTTTGAGTCGCGTATTTGTGAGCAGACGTTCCTAGTTTGACAGCTATACGAACACCCGGTTTTGTGATGTCGTCAGCTGACAAGATCGGTGAATTTTTTCCGACAAGGAGAGTTAGCCCAGTTTTCAGATATGGGTTTGAGAAAGCGATTGCCTTGGCCCGCTCTGGCGTTGATGTCATAGATGAAATGATGCAGTCAATTGTCCCGGTTCGCAGGGCTGGAATCAGTCCATCGAACGCAATATTTTCAATAAGAATCTTGCGACCAAGGTGTTTTCCAAGTGAGTGTGCTAATTCCACACTAATGCCGTCTGGCTGACCTGCTGTATTAGTCATCTCAAATGGCGGATAGGAAAGTTCCATGCCAACCCGAAGAGCGGGTTGGGCTGCTTTTGCTTTAGAAAACGAAATTTCTTCAGTGCATGCGATGAGTGTGATGAGGATTCCAATCACGTAATACAAAGATGGTTCTCGGTTCCGCATGTGGCTGTCCAGTACTCCTCACTCAAAAGTTTTTATTAGTATATGAAATCCGAGAGTTCTGCAGGAATACACACGGTGGTTCGAGTGACGGTACATTTCTTTGGAGCTGTAAACACTTAATGTTAAACTTATTCGTACGGTTTGGCACAGGTTGCCTAGCACGGGGTGCCTATACTGCTTTGATAGGCAAGTTCGTTATGACAAAAATTTATGTAGCGTTGTTCTGTTGCTTGCCTCTTTCAATTGCTTTTGCAAACGGGCGCGATCAGGATCCGACCA
>NZ_JBDOPO010000038.1:0-2326 GCF_039830215.1 Rubritalea sp.
GCTGCCAATTTATATGCAAACGTACAGAGGAAAAAGAAGGCATTAGCATACCTACAATTACTAGGTTCATCTAGGTTTTCTCTGATATGGTATCCATCATTTAAGAGTCTTGGCCTTGTTGTAGGTGGATTGTTGGGATCTTTCATTGCATATTATACCTTTGGAATAGCCGTTGATCATATGGTTTCTAGCTCTTTGCAAGCGGGAGAATCTTTTGTGGAATTGTCACGGCTCGACATACAAATATTTATCTCTGCGGTTTTATTGACCTCAATGTTTGCTTCATTGATAGCCGCGTTGACGGTACTTAGAGTAGATCCATCGGAAGCTATGAGAGAAGATTAACGAGAGAAGATTAACGAGAGAAGATTAACGAGAGAAGGGAAATGAGTGTAAGAAAAATTATAAGCAACGTTTGTTTGACGCTCTTTATGTGTCTAGGAGTAATCTTTATGTTTAATACATC
This sequence comes from Rubritalea sp., assembly GCF_039830215.1. Taxonomy (NCBI): domain Bacteria; kingdom Pseudomonadati; phylum Verrucomicrobiota; class Verrucomicrobiia; order Verrucomicrobiales; family Rubritaleaceae; genus Rubritalea; species Rubritalea sp. Next base: position 467 of record NZ_JBDOPO010000038.1, read on the forward strand.
AGTGCAAGGTGCTGATGACATAGTAACTATTCCCTTGACGGGATTGACGTCTGATCAATACCTTAAATTGCACGTTGTCTACCTAGGAATTGAAGCCAAACCTAAAGAAATGGCATCTCGTCTCGTTAGAATGGGATCTCGTTCAGGGGATAATTTCAGAGAGAGTCTGGCCAGCGTTACTTTGTCCGGAAGCTTTATTTCTAAGCATCGCGTGAGGCAGCGATTGGAGTGGTGCTACTATCTTGGCGTAACCGAGCTAACTGAGGCTCAATGGGCAGCTGTAATGGGTGAGGGGAAAGCAACAAACTTACCCAAATCCAGCATTACCTTTGCTGAAATTGAGTTATTTTTAGAAAAACTAAATAGTTATGTTTATAAAAAACACCGAGACAAACTACCTAAAATGAATGGTGAAACTGCCTACTTTCGTCTACCCACAGAATCAGAATGGGAATTTGCGGCACGAGGAGGATCTGCAGTAGAAAGTTCAGTTTTTGATTTAGATCATCCATACGGTAGAGGTAAATTGGGGCAAAATGAATGGTCTGTTAAGAATGCTAAAGGTAAAGTCCAAGAGGTAGGCATGTGGGAGAATCCTAATCCAGTTGGTTTGTTTGATATGTTGGGGAATGTCACAGAGTTAACTTCTAGCATGTATAGCTTAGAGTACGGTCATGGCCGAGTCAGTGCACGAGTTGCCCGTGGAGGAAATGCGAAGGAAAATGAAAGCTCTTTACGCTCATCGAGGAGAACTGAAACTCTACCGTATTTACCGTCGACTGGAGAACCCCGTAGAAATCCAATGTTAGGATTACGCTTGGCTTTAGGTTCTTCATTATTTGCTGGTTCTGGTGACGATGAAATGAATTCAGCCTGGGATAAATATAGTAAAACCAGACCAGTTGGTACCACGGACAGGTCGTCACAAATTGTTGCCGCTGCTGAGGCCAGAGAAGTTGTTGATGAGCTAAGGGTGAAATTAGCTAACCTAGAATTGGAGAATGAGGAGTTAAGAACAGACGGAGGACAAACTATTGCGACATCAAGTCGGCCAATGGATGCTCAGAGACTCTTATTAAGATCAAATGATGAAAATCAAAGATTGCGTGTCAGTTTACAAAAGTTAAAGGAAGATAATTTAGCTTTGAGCAGAGAGAATGCTGGATCTGAGCGAAAGAGGGTGAATGCCTTAGTTCGCACATCGAGCGCTTCTTCCCACCTTGTTTATAAAGATAATTTCAGAGTTATTACATTGAGCGATAATGCTATTTTTAAAGATAAAGTTGAGGCTCTGAAGAAAAACAGAGATTACAATGTAGAAAGATACCGTAAAAATGTTTTGGAATTAGCTGAAGCGAGTCCAAAAATCGTAGAAGGTGAATTGAGTGAATGGATCGTAAATTTACGTAGTGATAGCAATGGAGAATCCCCACAAATTAGAGCTGTAAAGGTTTTGGGGAAACACATTAAATTATTTAGAAGCGGCAAACTACTTCAACTGGATACGCTGCTCGATGATATTGACAAAGGGATTAGGGACTGAATGATTTTTTTGAGTTGGATTGGAAAACTCTCCAGTGAACTTCAGCCTCAGCTAAAGGGACAAGAAGCGCCAGGCAGGAACCACACGCTTGCCGACATCACGAGACACGCCATTGGCTGTGACCGTCAAGGTAGTTGTCCAAAAAATCAGGCTACTTTTTTGTGTAATCTCTCGATTTCCCTCTCATCAGTTGGGTTGAGTGAGGTCTGGCTTATTGGGGAAGTGTCCCCTGAGTCGTTAAAACAGGCTGTTGGCTGATTGTTTACCATGCGTTAGCATGGCTTTGAAATAAACTAAAACAACCAACAACCATGGAC
>NZ_JBDOPO010000007.1:0-2319 GCF_039830215.1 Rubritalea sp.
ACCATTTCAGGGTAGGATACCCAGTAAGGAGCAGGGATAATAACTTCGTCACCTTCTTCCACCATTGCGACGATAGCATTCATGCAGGAATGCTTCGCTCCACTGTTCACTACAACCTGACGAGCACTGTAATCGAGTTTATTCTCTTTCTTGAGCTTCGCTGAAATTGCCTCACGAAGCTCAGGTATACCTGCTGCAGGAGTATACTTTGTCTTACCGTCCTGAATGGCTTTGATAGCAGCCTCTTTGATGAAATCCGGAGTGTCGAGATCTGGCTCACCTCCGGCTAATCCATAAACTTCTTCACCTTTGGCCTTCATTGCCTTAGCCTGATTTGTAATGCTAAGAGTCAGAGAGGGAGTGACTTGAGCTACGCGTGATGATATGCTTTCCATAGTAGTCTAATTATAAAAAATTGATTCGCTCGCAAATGGCGAATTTTTAGAATTTATGGAATCCACGAGTTCGCCCACTGGAGTCGGTGCATTACTTAAAGCATCCACCCCAGCTTGCAAGAGAAATGGCACTTACTGACGAGAATTCTTCCACACTCGTAAGCATTACTTCTACTTAGATCCACGTGCTGACACCCACTTACCTTTTCGTATGACTTTAGAAAATTGCAAGCCAACTGCTTCAGCCGCCTGACGAGTCGACTCCCACTGCTCAAAAAGAATCCCTGACACAATAAAATCACCATCATCTTTCATCGCTTTCTCAATCGTAGTGAATGCTTGCTGCAATATCGAAGAAAACAGATTAGCCACTACCACCTCCCATTGCTTAGGGGGCTGCCATTTTAGCACATCTTGCTCAAAAACTTTAATGCCATCCACTTTATTAAGAACTAAATTCTGCTCCGAAACGCGAACTGCCTGAGGGTCGAAATCATGAGCCTCACACTTTTCAGCCCCTAGCATCCTAGCTGCGATAGCTAGCACAGCAGTGCCGCAGCCTAAATCTAACATCTGCCAGCCGGAACCTTTTCGCTCTCTAGACACATCCACTAACAATCTCAAACAAGTCGAAGTTGTAGCGTGATCACCAGTACCAAATGCCATTTCGGCTGGCATCCTGATTACATGCCTTTTGGGATGCTCTTTTTGTAACTCTCTTACTGCTCCTCCTTCACGGCTACCTGTAATCAATAAAGCATCACGAATTTTCAAAGGTGGCCGAGTCACATCACTCAATGCCGCCCAGTTCTGCTCCTTCACAAGACGAATAGAACCACCAAATTGCTCCTGAATTCTTTCCGCCTCTTCCTTACTTTCGCTATACACCTCCACTCGGATCGACTTTCCTCCTTTGATCTCATTGATCACACTATTAGGGTTACCATAAAAACGTTCTTCCCAAGCGTCGAGCCACTTGACTGATGATAGTTTGGACCAATGCCACATAAACTAATAGTTAGAGTAACTCACTGCCAGTAGCAAGAACATAGCAAGCACCACGACTCAAATCTTCCAAACAAAAAAGCAAGTCAATGCTGACTCGCTTCTTAAAGTACCGGATGGAGCGGGTGAAGAGATTCGAACTCTCGACATCGACCTTGGCAAGGTCGCGCTCTACCACTGAGCTACACCCGCATTACCAGCTATTTGTACAACAGACCCAAATCTTTAAAAGAAATGGAGCGGGTGAAGAGATTCGAACTCTCGACATCGACCTTGGCAAGGTCGCGCTCTACCACTGAGCTACACCCGCATTGTTGCCTGCGGCGGCGGCTTTCTACACGATCACCAACTCTACGCAAGCATTTTTTGACACCTTTTTTCATAACTCGCCACCCAACTACTAAAAGGCCAATCACTTCGGCTCATTGGACTTTTTTTTCCTCAAGAAAGATACTCGACGCACGGTACTGAGAATATTAGCTTAGCCCCGCATGAAATCTTGCCTATTTATTATTGTCGCTTTGCTCATTTTGGCAGGCCTATTCCTCTCTCTGGGAACCCTATTCTTCATTAGCTCCGACACTAAAGCTATTGAGGAAAAAGCCCCTCAGACTGAAGCTCAAACTCCATAGGAATAGGCCTACGGGAGGTAAAGGATTCCCCAATGCCCCCACGACAAAGCCTCAATAACTGATGCTCTCAACACGCTTGTAGATTTATCCGGAGCACCCCCTCCGCTGCCTTTTTTACGGAAATACCAGCTTCAAAGTTCCTTGCGCTTTGAAGCAACCTGGTAGTGTAAAAAACGTCTGTAAAAACTCAAAACGCCTCGACCTCTTGCAAGAGGGGTCGCCCAGATCAGTTACTGAAGGTGCAAACACAAAAGCACCGACCAATGGACGAACAAACACTTCCTAAC
>NZ_JBDOPO010000317.1:0-9995 GCF_039830215.1 Rubritalea sp.
ACGACTGATTAAAAGCGCCAAGAAAAAGCTTTATCTTATTTTAGATGACCTACGTATGCATCACGCTAAAGCCGTGAAGGCATGGGTGACTAAGAGGCCGTCGAGGATTCTGAAATATTTCAAATCATTCAAATCATTCAAATCATTCAAAATTTCTTATGCTACCTGATTCCCCGCCCCTTTTAATATCTCATGAATCGGCAACTATCCACGCAGCGCCTAGCTAGCTACTGTAGTATTTAAATCAGCACTAAATATGCGCCTTCTTTTTATTGGTTGCTTTATCTTATTTTGACTTAGCAACCTGTCCAATCTTGGCAGACCAGCTCAGCCGCCAACGACCAATCTAAATTGATCAGCCTATGAAATGACTGTGTTACATTTTCAAAGAAAAGAGCCTCACCGAACGAGGGGTGACTCTTCCCCTCCTAGCGTCGCATTTGACGCCCTGTTGTAACTAAGCATTGCCATTTTTTATAGCCAGCTGTTCAAGTAATATGCTTTCTAGAGTCATGACTGTGACTGAATCATCCGTTGACCTAACAACAAGCAATGGAACCATGCGCTGCAAGGTCGTAAGACCGACTAACGGCGGTTGATTTCCTACTGTTATTTTCTACTCTGAGATCTTCCAAATTACCGCCCCCATCGCCCGTACCGCAGCCTTTCCTAGCTGGCCATGGCTATGTGGTTATCGTCCCTGAAGTTTTCCATGAACTAAACGACATCGGCACAGTTCTCGCCTACGACGACACGGGTAAAGACAAGGGCAACGACGACAAGTTCACCAAGCCTCTATCAGATCACGATTCCGACACGGATGCCATTGTCACATGGGTCGACACGCAAGACTTCTGCAATGTAGCATCGGCAGCTTTGGCGTCTACCTCGGCGGTCACTTAGCCTGCCGAGCTGCACTCCATCCACGGCTGCAAGCCGCTGCATGTCTCTACGCAACGGATATCCATTCCTCTACCATGCCCGCGGGCACCAAACCTCAGACTATCGAACTACTTGGAGAGATCCCTAGCGAGATCATGTTCATATGGGGGCGCCAAGACCCACACGTCCCGTTAGACGGCAGAAAGCAACTCTACAACACCCTCAACGACGTTGAAGCCAACTTCACCTGGCACGAATTCAATGCTCAGCATGCCTTCATGCATGACGAAGGCGACCGCTACGACCCAGAAATAGCCACGCTCTGCCACAGACTCATCCTCGATCTCTTCCACAGATCACTGCGCTAGCCAATATTTTCAGAAATGCGGAAACCGTTGAATTCTGTTTTCGACAGAATTCACAAAACCCACAAATTTTACCAGCCAGATTCACTAGTATCGGTTAAAAAAAAATTATCCCCATTCTGAAGAATATTGTAAATCCCGTCTAGCTGCTACCGGCATCAAGCCTAGCAAAGATCACATCAATGGCATATTCTGAGTCCACTCCCTATCCTCATTCCTGAGACTAGTGCTATTCGTGGTAGAAATAGTTCCATCTCGATTTTATCAAGCCCAGCTGCTTTAAATTCTTTCGTCTATTTCACGGTTGATACATTCACATCAACGGCACTCCAAACTTCTTCATGAGCAGATGGAGAAGCACAAACAGGACGATGGTCCCGACACAGTATGCCCCCAACGTCCAGCCAAAATGGATTCCCTTCTTGAGCATCCAAGGGATGACTAAAAACATGGGAAGAGTAGGCAAGACATACCAGAACGTGAACCATGCATGATTGCCGATTTTGTCAGTCTGTTCCTCGCCACGAAGTTCTACAAACATCCAGATCATAGCAATCGTCGTGACAACGGGTAAGGCGGCTATCAGCGCCCCCAGCTTATCACTGCGTTTGGCGAACTCAGATACTAGCACAACAATTCCTGCTGTGATGAGGTATTTTAAAAATATGGGCATGATCCTATAATTTGAAATTTAGTAATTTGAAATACTGAGCAATCGCTGCTAGAAGACTTGTACCTCTTTATTCGATTGCCTTCAACTGCTTCCTCATGAAACTCATCCCTATCCTTGCGCTTTGCGCATTACCGCTTCTCTCGTGCTCCTCCACCCAAGACACAGCTCCTGTCCTAGTTAAGACTAACAGCTCCTCTAAACTTAGCCCGGCACAGAAGAAGAAAATCGGCAACAAGATTTGGCAAAATGAATGTGGTGGCTCAGTCAATGGCCTAACGACTTGGAATAAAGGAGAAGAATTTCCGTCGATGGGAATTGGCCACTTCATTTGGTACCCTATAGATTTCAATGGCCGCTGGACTGAATCTTTCCCAGATTTCATCCGCTACGCCCAAGCTTCAGGCCGCAAGGACGTCCCAGCGTGGGTGCTCCAGTCGAAACATTGTCCATGGAATAGCAAGGCTGCCTTCCAAGCCGATTTCAATGGCGCACAACTCTCCAGCCTCAGAACGTTCCTATCTAACAGCGTAACCCTGCAGACTGACTTCATCATCCAGAAATCACAGGCAGCACTGCCGAAAATGCTCAATGCCGCACCTGCCGCCGATCGTCAGCGCATCCAAACCAACTACCATCTCGTATCAACCTCGACCAATGGCACTTACGCTCTCATCGATTACGTCAACTTCAAAGGGGAAGGCATCAACCCACGTGAGCGCTACAGCAACCAAGGTTGGGGACTACTCCAAGTACTCTCAAACATGCGACCAAGCAAAGGCGGCCAAGACTCAGCTAGAGCCTTCGCCGACAGCGCAAAATTCACCCTCGACCAGAGAATCAAGAACTCCCCCGCCGAGCGTGGTGAAAAACGCTGGAAAGAAGGCTGGCATAATCGCTGCGAGACCTATGCCAAGGCATTTTAGGCCTACCGTTTTAAGTGTTTCGCCTAAACCGACTCACACTCACAATGCAACTTCATGCTTAAGCTATTGCCATCGAAAAGCACTTGCTGGGTTTTGCTATTCGTTGGCATTGCAGTTCTTTGCCTACTCTACCAGGTTCCTTTGCATAACAAGCGTCTATGCGTTAGTGGCGTTCTAGCTTCACTAGTAGTCTGGTCCTGCGCTCTACGCTTACTGTATCCCCATAAAAAAGCATTCTGACCCCTAGCTTTGCTATCAGCGCTCACAGTGACTGCCATCTTACTGTGGCCACTAGCGAACTACGACTAGCAAGCTATCCATGCTTGCTACTTAAAGTACTTAGATAAGTACGAGGGAGTTGATTAGCACTGGGGTGGTGAGGATCACCAAGGAATCGACTGACCAGGCCTACCTAGGAGGGCGTATCGCGACGCGCTAGCCACAGATTCGATCAAACAAATGGACCCAGCACTGGGGCGCGAGACCATCCTGCAATGGTGGTACTACACGAGCGCCAAATCATTACTCGAGAACTATAAAAAAAATACCAAAGCCCGCGGGACTTCAGGCTTTATTAAAGATTTCAAACCAAGCGACGCCTAAGCTAGTGACCTAGCTGTCACGAAAAGTGGGCTACACGTGATTGTTTACCTCGGTAAATCCCGCTGGAACCAAGCCAATACAGCAGAAGGCTAAGTGCACACTTTACCCAACACCGGTGAAAGCCTCAGCTTCGACATGCCAGTGGAAATTCTCCACTGGAGTCTACTCGACTAAACTACTAGTCTTCGTCTCTCCGAACTACCCATCAGGAGTCAATTCGCTGATCGCCTGCATGATTCTATCCGAGATTTTCTGGTAGCCATCTTTACCGCGGAGCTCTTTGAATTCCTGTTTGGTGAATCGTATTGGGTCGCCAACGACGACATCGATCTGGTTACATTTCATCTTCCCTGAGCCGCGTGGGAGTGCGTCGTAGGCTCCGAAAATTCGCATTGGTTGAACAGTCGCTTGCGCTTTAGACACAATCAACCCAACACCCGGAAGACCAGGATTTAAGCCACCGTGAAGTGTCCGCTCCCCCTCAGGAAACATCACCACTTTTTTGCCCGCCTTAAGAGCTCTGATGATATTTTTGAGACCAGTCATATCTGGGTTCTCTTGATCGATAGGAATCGCGTCCCACTTAGTGTAGAGCCATTTCGCAAAACCTCTGAATAGTGTTTTACGCGCTAGGTAAGTCACATTCATTGGGTGCACAATACCAATCAATGGCGGATCCAAAAAGCTCTCGTGGTTTGCACACATGAGTACTCCACCTTCTTCGACAAGCTTATGGTCGTTGATTACTCTGCGGTTAAAAAACGCTTTGCCAGCGCTCGTGAAAAAAGTGTAACCCACCCAATAGACAAATTTCATAAGAAGTAGGAGTTAGTTTGCTTTTGATAGAAGTTCTTCGGATGCGCCACGCTCACGCAACACATTCAATGCAGCTTGGACGACCTGTTCAACATCCATATCACTAGAGTCAATCACGACAGCTCCCTCCGCAATCACCAATGGTGAGCTTTTACGCTGGCTGTCTTCTTTATCGCGCGCTGTTGGATCATCAATGATACCCTCAGCTGAGCGGCGCTTTCGGCGCACTTCCTCTGATGCATCGATGTACATTTTGAAAGGAGTCTCAGGAAATACCACTGAGCCAATATCTCGCCCCTCCATCACAACTGACCCGAGTTCGAGGTAGTCGCGTTGCATGCTGACTAACAAATCTCGCACTTCCTGAATTGCAGCAACTTTAGACACTCGGCTATTGACCGCGTCTTGGCGGAGCGCATCACCTGGATCGACTCCATCGACGAGGACTGTGGAAAGATTATTTTCAACTCCACAGCTAAATTTCACACGAGCTAACAACTCGACCACAGCTGCTGAATCAGCAGCCTCCACTCCATGCTGAATAGTTGCCCAAGCCACTGCGCGGTACATCGCCCCAGTGTTCACCATTATAAGCCCTAGACGTTTTGCCAAAGTTTTGGCGACTGTACTTTTACCTGAAGCCGCTGGCCCGTCGATAGCTACTGCTATATTACTCATGACTTTTAAATTCTTGCATCCGTCTTCGCTCACGCTAGCGAGTCTCTCAAAGAAGTCTGGGAAAGTTTTGGCAGTACAGCCTGGGTCATTGATGGTTATTCCGCAGTCAAGATCTAGGGCAACGAGGGAAAAGCACATTGCTATGCGGTGGTCATCGTATGTCTCGATGGCGGCGTGTTGGATTTTAGCTGGAGGCGTGATCTCAATGAAATCCTCGCCTTCGACAACCTCAGCACCGACTTTACGAAGCTCTGTAGCCATCGCGAAAAGACGGTCCGTTTCTTTAACGCGCCAGTTGTAAATATTGCGAATAGCCGTGGTTCCTTTGGCAAAGAGAGCTGTGGTGGCAATGGTCATGGCAGCATCAGGAATGTGATTCATATCCTGATCGACAGCTGTTAGCTCGCTACCCTCGACAATGAGGTATTCATCGAACCACTCGACTTTGGCGCCCATATCTTCGAGAACTTTGGCGAAAGCCACGTCACCTTGCACGCTCTTTTTGCCAATGCCTGTAACCTTGATACGTCCCCCTTTGATCGCTCCAGCTGCGAGGAAGTAGGAAGCGGATGAGGCATCCCCTTCGACCATAAATTTGCCCGGTGACTTGTACTTCTGGCCTGACTTAACAACGAAGCTCTGGTAGTTGTTATTTTCAACTTCCACACCAAATTGCGCCATGATGGATGTAGTGATATCAATGTACGGTTTAGAGACAAGCTCCCCTACGATCTCAATCTCCATATCATTTTCAGCATACGGAGCTGACATCAAGAGTGCTGTAAGAAACTGACTGGAGATCGTTCCATCAATCTTCACCTTGCCACCCTTGAGGCCATTCGCTTTGATCAAAAGTGGTGGGAACCCATCATTGTTCAAATACGTGATGTCACAGCCCATGGAGTGCAGGGCATCCACAAGGTCGCCGATTGGCCGCTCTTCCATGCGCTCAATGCCAGTCAGTGTGAACTCACCTTTACCCAGTGTCATCGCACCTGCGAGCGAACGCATTGCAGTTCCAGCATTGCCTAGGAACAGCTCTAGTTGCTCTCCAGTTCCAAGCGCTCGGCCTAATCCTTGAATCACACAGCGTGTGCCGCCATCACTCAACTCGTAACTCACTCCAAGCGAGGATAGAGCCTCCAGCATCCGTTGGACGTCATCGCTGTCGAGCAAGTTTGTTATTTCAGTCGTTCCCTCAGCTAGGGCTGCTAGCAAGAGTGCGCGGTTAGATAAGCTCTTTGAGCCTGGCATGTTGACCTCACCATTGATCTTAGAGATCGGTTCTAATGTGATAGATTCCATTGAATTAAATTAGTTTCTTATAGTTGTTAGATGAGCTCTCTCTTTTGCTTTGCTTGCTCTAGATATGCATGCATTTGCTCACGGTCTTCCCTTTCAAGGCAATCCATAAGATCCACGAGATCAGTGATGCTCTCACGCATCGAGCGCTGGAGGGCATCACGGTTTTCCATCAAAATTTCAGTCCAGAGCCCTGGGTCTCCACCTGCGACTCGGGTTGTGTCACGCATACCTCCACCACAAAGCTCCGCAATGTCATTGTAGGCCAGCCCGACTGTCGCCCCCACTGATGCTAGGACATGTGGGAAATGGCTCACACGTGCAACAGCATAGTCGTGATCTTCGGCACTCATGCGCCGAGTCTTGCAGCCAAGACTCTGCCAAAATTCCTCGAGTAGCTTAACTTGGCATTCCTCTACATTTTCCTCATTGGTTACGAGGCAAGTCGCACCATCCATAAGATCCACACGTGCTGCCTCCATCCCAGTTTTCTCAGAACCTGCCATCGGATGACTGCCAATGAACTGCACAGCACTACCTTTGACGAGTGGAGCAATTTCAGCGTGAGGAAGGCGCTTCACACTCCCAACATCTGTGAGCAATAGTGGAATGTCGCCCTGCGTCGCCACAATCTGAGACACCAGATGCTTCATCACTCCCACGGGAGTGGCCAAGATGCAGAGGTCTACACCAGAAATAGCCTCTGAAAGATCCGTAGTGGTCTGCTCAACGCCCATGGCACGAGCCACTTCTAACGGTTGCTCTCGGCGTCCCCATAATAACAAGTCGAACTCTGGCAGGTGCTTTTTTACAGCCAGAGCAATCGAGCCACCTAGCAATCCGGGCCCAAGTATGGAAACGCGTTTGATCATTACGAATGGATATAAAAAGCGCCGATCCTAATTTGCAAGGCTCGGCGCGATAAAAAATAGTCTCGAAGTCAGGACCTAAGGCACACGGAACTTGTGTGTCTTGTCGCTGTCGTACGGGTCACGCACGAGAGTGCCTTGTGGAATTCCGCGCACATCCACTTGATTTTTAGTGAATGGGTTAAAGACGAAGCCTTGCTTACCCGGAACCTTTGTTGCGTACGGGTGAGTTGCTGACGCAGCTGGAGAACCAGCAGTAGCATGAGGGTCCACAGTTGGAAGCTGACCATTATTTGGAGTTGTGGGGTAGCCTCCATTCTCAAGGCGTAGACGAGCCTCCTCGAGTTGCCTCTGGCCTTCATCATTGATTACAGTCTCATCCGTAGGCGCTGGTGGAGTCACCGGCTGCTTAGGATTTTGCGGCTCATAGGGTGGATAGTAACAGGAGGTCATCAGACCGCTGAACATTACTGCGAGCAGAGCGAATATAGAAATTCTCATCATGGCTAGGCTTATTTAAGTCAGAGTAGTTAAGTTGAAAACAGTACAGCTGTTGAGCTGCAAAAGCAATACTGCATAGAATCTTGACGTAAGCTTTGATAAAGTCAAGTCGTCGCGCGCAAAAATCAGCATATTACTCTCGGCCCCATAGGGCTTGAACTCATCAGCCCTATCGCATTTACTCAGTGAGCAAACCAGTATGCACAATTCATCCAACTCACCGACTTACCTAAAGACTCTAGCAGAGGTCGAATCCTTCATCCTCCAGACTGGTCCGACTGATAGCGACTTTAACGCATTAGCTCTGCGCCTGTTTCACTACCAGTTGGGAAATAATCCTGGATATTCCAATTTCTGCAAAGCGCTAGATATTCATCAAATCAATTGCTGGCAGGAAGTCCCCACACTAACCACCGATGTCTTCAAGTGCCAGCCCCCACCTAGTTGCCTCACTGCAAACCTCGTGCAGAGCACCTTCATGACCTCTGGCACCACTGGCGAGGAGCGCGGACAGCACCACTTCCGCAACACCCAACTCTACGATTTGTCAATCTTGACCGCTTGGCAGCAACTAGGCCTCCCACAACCGACCAACTTATTCATTCTCACGCCTCCACCTGAGCAAACTCCGCATTCATCACTTTCCCACATGATGGAAACCTTGCGTCAGACACATTGCCCAGAAGCGTGCTACTTGATCAACAACGGTAAACTAGACCCAGCTCCGTTACTCCAAGCCCTAACATCTGACCAACCAATCAGCCTCTTGGGCACTGCTCTCGCCTTTCTTAACCTCTTTGAAACCCTTCCAGCCCCTATTCAGCTCCCCGCTGGAAGTTGGGCGATGGAGACGGGTGGCTACAAGGGTAGTGGCCGCACTTTGAGTAAGGTTGAACTCTATGCTGAGTTCGAGAAAATGCTACGTATTTCTAGTGAGCAAATTTGGAATGAATACTCGATGACTGAGCTCAGCTCCCAGTTCTACACCCGCGGCATTGGCAGAGCTCATCACGCGCCACACTGGATGAAAGTCCAGGTCCTCGACCCCGAGACCGACCAAGCTGTTGCCCCCGGTGAGATGGGTTACCTCGTCATCCATGACCTGGCTAACATCGATTCTGTCTCAGCTCTACGCACTCAGGATTTGGCGATCTACCATGATTCACATAGCTTCACCTTGGTAGGACGAGACCCATCCGCTCTGCCCAGAGGCTGTTCCCGCTCGATCGATGAAGCGCTGAATCAGTAATTCTCTTTACCTCCGCTAGATCCTAGCTTACCACTCTCAGCGCTCCATTTATGCACCCTTACGAAGACATTCCACTCAACCTCGCTGGCTACGCTCTCGCAGCTTGGCTAATCCTATCGCACCTCTGGATGTTAGTGAAATCTGACGAGGCTATGGTATTTCTCAAGAAGTTCCCTCGCAATCAAGTTGCAGGAGCTATCCTTATGACCATCGGCATGGCATGGTTCTGGTTGCTCGTTTCCCCATTCAAATCCCCTATAGCAATGGATCTTGGCGAATTTAACGGAGCAAAAAGAATCTTACTCGTCGCCGTCCCAGTCGTGGCATACCTCATGATCACGGGAGTTAAAGAATTCCTCGCCGTGCGTGGACTCGGTGTGGTTGCCCTGATGGCTGCCGCGCCACTTCTAGCAGCTGCTTTTATGGAGCCAGCTACAGGCAAATTGCTTGTGCCAATTTTCGCCTACGGAATGCTCACAGTCGGCCTATTCTGCGTCGGCATGCCTTACCTTCTACGCGATGCTATTACTTGGGCTATTGCTAGCCCCGGTCGTTTCAAAGCTCTAGCATTTGGCGGATTGGCCTACGGCGTTGCGGTGCTGGTCTGCTCTATCCTCTGGTGGTAATTTCCCCTAACCGACTCGCGACTCTAGCCACTTCTCAGCGTTCTCAAATTCGCTATGAGCAAACGTCTTTATCTCGGCTCTAAGAAGTGCTGGGCTAGTTTGGGCAAGGTACTGACAACCTTAGCATCGCTCACGATGGCCACCTTTTCTATCTCCTAATGATGGTCGCGGACAAAGCGCATATGACCAATAAAGCCCTCAAAGCCCTCAAAGCCCTCAAAGCCCTCAAAGCCCTCAAAGCCCTCAAAGCCCTCAAAGTCCTCCTAACCCGGGAAATCCTCGGTATAAATCATCAGGCCTTTCAATTTTTTGAGACATGCTAAGTAAGCATCCACAGCCTCACTTAAAACGACAAAATCCTCAGCACTCAAGGCTGACTTAGGCTGGACAACTACCATCGGGGATGTCCCTCAGATCGTTAAAACTCAGCTGAGGTTGATTGCGTGATTTGTATCATTTAGTTGATGTTGGGCAACTACTTTCTTGCGCAGTATCCGCTGGAGTGGAG
>NZ_JBDOPO010000230.1:0-2309 GCF_039830215.1 Rubritalea sp.
AGCTCGCTTTTCCATCTAGCCCCCCCAAATCTCCATCTATTTAAGATGTCCGAAACACTTATAAAAAAACAAAAGCAGACACTCCGCTGCAAAATGCGAGCAACGCTCAAAGGTGTCACCGCTGAACAACGCTCAACGCAGTCTGCGGCTATTTGTTATGCCATCAAGTCGATGGTTGGCACCTCCTCTCACCCCCTCACTATTGCCAGCTTTGTAGCCCTACCAAGCGAGCCCGACCTGTCCGAGCTCCATACCAACCTACCGAACATGCGCTTAGTGTACCCTAGATCACAGGCTGGAGGCACAATGCACTTCCATCATGTCCATGACCTCAACAAAATGGAGCTGGGCATCTACAACATCCCCCAACCTCCCGACAATCCGGACACCCTAGTCGCAGCAACTGATATAGACTTCTTCCTCTGTCCAGGATTTGCTTTCACTGAATTTGGACAAAGACTGGGAAAAGGTGGTGGATACTACGATCGTCTTCTCAGCCAACGTCTCCCGACAAGCCGTCTAATCGGTATTTGCTTCAAAGAACAAATCGTCACTGAACTACCGACAGAAGAGCACGATATCATGGTCGATCAAGTCATCAGCGCGTGATTTCACTCCTAATACACACGCAAATAACACCGAGCGTATAAATTCTGATGACAAACACCTCATTTTAGAGCACAAAAAGCACATGCGCACCGCTGTCTACGCTGGATCGTTTGATCCACCTACCAATGGCCATTTATGGATGATTGAGCAAGGGCTTGAACTCTTTGATCACCTCTACGTAGCGATCGGATCAAATCCGTCGAAGTCCTACACCTTCGATGTCGACACCCGCATTGCTTTACTTCAGCAATCTTTACCTAGTTGTGAACGCCTGACCATCTCACATTTTGATAACCGTTACCTCGTCGATTACGCAGAAGAAGTTGGAGCGCATTATATCCTGCGCGGCATTCGCTCCCCTGGCGACTACGAGTACGAGCGTGTCATGCGCCACATCAATGGCGACATGGCTCCAAAGGTGACAACCACTTTTCTCATGCCCCCGCGTGACATCGCTGAACTATCTTCCAGCATGATCAAAGGACTTACAGGGCCAACTGGCTGGCAGGATATTGTACGCCGCTACGTCCCCGCTCCTGTGATGGAGCAATTGCAGGTACATTATAGCAAATAGACAAACCTGTATTTATCTATCGCTACACCAGAATAACCCAAATGCGTGACAAAACTCATCATGGGAATTTTTCGTAACAATCATCTCACTCTAAACGTAACAAGCAATTTATGGATCACGAAGCACTCTCAGCTGCAGTTGAAAAAAATTTCACCTGGATCGAACAACTCAAAAAAGAAATGGGCCGCGTCCTCGTTGGCCAAGCCGAGCTAGTCGACCGACTAGTCATTGGTCTACTCACGAATGGACACATTCTTCTAGAAGGCGTCCCAGGGCTGGCTAAAACTCTCGCCATCAAGTCTCTAGCTGGCTGTATGCAGGCTGACTTCTCTCGCCTTCAGTTCACTCCAGACTTACTACCTGCAGATCTTTTAGGCACCATGATTTATAGCCCAGAAAGTGGCACATTCTCAGCCAAGTTAGGTCCCATCTTCTCTAACCTCATTCTAGCCGACGAAATCAACCGTGCCCCGGCAAAAGTTCAGTCGGCTTTGTTAGAGGCTATGCAGGAACGCCAAGTAACCATTGGCGACACCAGCCACCCTCTACCCGACCCTTTCCTCGTGCTAGCCACGCAGAACCCGATTGACCAAGAAGGAACCTACACGCTTCCTGAAGCTCAGCTCGACCGCTTTCTCTTTAAGGTGACTGTCGATTACCCATCTAAACAAGAAGAGCTCACCATCCTTGACCGCATGGCCACCTCTGGCTCGATCGCGGAAACCAAACAGGTAGTCGATACCGCAACAGTGTCATTGTGCCGAAAGTTGGTCAACCAAGTCTACATTGATCCAGCTGTGCGTGAGTACATTGTCGAGCTCGTCCACAACACGCGAACCCCAGCGAATATCGACGCATCACTCGTGCCCCTCATCCGTGCTGGAGCCTCGCCACGAGCCACCATAAACTTAGCTCTAGCAGCCAAGGCTCGAGCTTTCACTCAAGGACGCGCCTTTGCCACACCACAAGATGTAAAAGATCTCGCACCAGATGTATTACGCCACCGTATCCTTCCTAGCTACGAAGCTGAGGCTGAAGAAATCAGCACTGATACAATTGTCGAGCGCATCCTCCAAAAGACCATTGTACCTTAATGCTATCGCTCCGTCATATCATACCAGCTCTC
>NZ_JBDOPO010000271.1:0-9995 GCF_039830215.1 Rubritalea sp.
CTATGGATGCGTTGGACTCGCCCTTGCGGCGTAGGATAGATATGGTATACCGCTCTTCGCGGCTCAGATGTTTATAGGTCATTTGGCACAGGCTCGGTTTTGAACGGTGGAGCCAGTGCTGATACTAGTCAGCATCTGGGCCGTTGTTCAAGTTAAGCGGTGCACTTCCGGTTTGAATCCAAGGGCGAAAAGGATCTAGATTTTTCCCTTAATAAGCACGCTTCTATATTTGATGTGTGAATATACAATGCACGAGGCTGAGCTTCCTAGTATGCGCTCACAACGTAGCTTGGAGGAGATGATGGTGCGCATAAAAAAAGGTGGACTTCTTGCGGGAATCGAAAGATCAAGGGGTGCTGCTGATGCCACGGATATTACTGAAGGGTTGCCTAGTCATATCCTTCATGCTGGCTCTGAACTCGGTCCAACCTTCCCAGTTAAGCTCTAACTCTTGACCCTGTTGAGTTATAGGAATGAGTGGTGTATACTGTTTTTCAATTTGAATAAGGGTTGTCGCTAGAGAGAATCTGGGATATTTGATCCATGGTATGTGGAAATATGTCTTATATCATAGTGTTGGGCTGTTCTGTCTTCTTTGTGCGGTATCCTGTGATCAATTGGAGTCAATAGTCTCTGAGATGACTGGTGAAAGTCTTCCTGCTGAGCGTCGTCAGGGTATTAGTCGTGTGTACAATGCTTCGACTTCTGATGTGAAACTTTGGTTGGCTGAGCCCAATGTGCTTGTGGTGCTGAATTTTCACAGTTCGACTTGTCCTGCGAGTAAGGCGCTAAGTCCTAAATTGGATGCAATGGCTATAAAGTATGCTGAGCATTCTGCTATCATGAAAGTCAACGTTGGTAGGCCTGGTGAGGCTGCGACCATGGCGATGAATGAATATCAAATTGATGAGACTCCAGTGCTGAAGTTTTTTCTAAACGGGAAAGAGGTGGATGAGCTTAGAAGTGTCCAAAATGACGAAAAACTGGAGCGTGCCTTTAAGAAACACACTGAGAAAATCAAAGGTGAATTCACAATGAAAGAGGGTGAACTACCAGGATCTCAGAATCAGCGTAGCGTTGAGGATATGATGGTTCGAGGTAAAAGAGGGGATCTTCCAGCAGGTATTACACGTGTTCGCGTACCTGAAGGAGCTAAAGATGTAACGGAAGGTTTGGCTAAATCAATTCTGAGTAACTCCCCAGTCGCCGAAGAGTTGGTTGAAGACGCTAAAGAGTAACTGTGTGAGATGCATTTATCGTCCACATGAGACCTCAAATTGGGAACTCTGAGTCGGGTATTTAATGGCGCCATATCAGCGTGGGAGCTATACAATATAGTAAAATGGGGAAGGTCATTTAGATCTTCTTCATTTTGTTGATACGGAACACTGAGAGTTTACCTCACACTTTAGCTGAATGCGCGATTGACCCAGAGGCTATTGCTGACTAGTTTCCGCCGAATTTATTTTTACTATGAGCAAGGACGCCCAAAACTACAAAGACAGCCTAAGTCTGCCCCAAACGACTTTCCCAATGCGTGGAGACCTCGTGAAGAAGGAGCCTCAGCGACTCGACCAATGGGAATCTAACGGTCTTTACCAGCGTATTCAAAAGCGCCGTATAGATCAGAATGCTCCGCGCTTTATTTTGCACGATGGACCTCCGTTCGCCAATGGTGATGTGCACATGGGTACAGCTCTCAACAAAGTGCTTAAGGATTTAGTTCTTAAGTCCAAGACTATGGCGGGATTTGAGACCCCAATGATCCCTGGTTGGGATTGTCACGGTCTGCCAATCGAGTTCAAAGTTTGCCAAAATGCACGCGACCTAGAGCCAGCTGAAATCCGCCGTCGTTGTGTCGATTTCGCAAGTGGATGGATCGAGACCCAGAAGGCTTCGTTTCGTCGTCTAGGTGTGTTTGGTGATTGGGATAATCCCTACCTCACAATGGACTCAGCCTACGAGGCTGACATCGTTCGTTCATTTTCAGCGCTGATCAAGCGTGGTAATGTGTACCAATCTAAGAAGCCGGTTCAATGGTCCTACGGCGCCCAAACTGCGCTCGCAGAGGCTGAGGTCGAGTACATGGATAAGAAGTCGATTTCACTCTACGTTGAGTTCCCATTGAATTCTGATAAGTTCGGTAAAGACGTTTCCATGGTGATCTGGACAACAACACCATGGACACTTCCAGCAAACCTTGCCGTGGCAGTCCACGAGCGTATCGAGTATGTGGTAGGCCGATTTGAGAAAGTGAACCACGAAGGTTTGGTCATTTCTAAGAATCTAGTAATCGCTAAAGATCTGCTTGAAGCTATCGAAGAGAAAACCGGCTTCGCACTCAAAGAGATTTTCCAAGAGGTCAAAGGTGACGAGTTCGAAGGGCTCGAAGCGCAACATCCATTTCTCGAGCGAACATCTAAGCTCATCCTAGCGAACTTTGTTACTACTGAATCTGGTTCAGGGGCTGTGCACATTGCACCGGGGCACGGTGCTGATGACTATGCTGTTGGGCAGCAAAACGGACTAGGAGTTCTTTCTCCAGTCGATGACGAAGGTAAGTACACTGATGAATGCGGGCTGCCTAACCTTGTTGGTGAGCACGTATTCGACTGTAATGTGCCAATTATCAAAATTTTAGCGGTGGCAGGTTTCCTTCTAGGTAAGGAAAACTACTACCACAGCTACCCACATTGCTGGAGATCAAAAACTCCGATCATTTTCCGTGCTGTTGAACAATTCTTTATCTCGCTCGAGGGAATCCGCGAAAAGGCTCTCGAAGAAATCGATAAGGTCAACTGGCTACCTAAGTGGGGGCGTAACCGCATATACGGAACTGTGGAAGCTCGCCCAGATTGGTGTGTTTCCCGTCAGCGGACTTGGGGTGTTCCGGTCCCTGTATTCTTCGACACAGAAGGCAAGGCCGTGATCCATGCTGAGACTGCTGACAAGATCGCGGACCTCATTGAACAAGAAGGTTCTAACATCTGGTTTGAGCTGACTGACGAACAACTCTGTGAGCGTCTCGATTTACCGACAGGTTACAAGAAGTGTCGCGACACGCTCGACGTGTGGATCGATTCTGGTTCATCCCACAAGGCTGTGGTAGAGCGTCGTCCCGAGCTAGAAGGTCCCGCAGATCTTTACCTCGAGGCTACTGACCAACACCGTGGTTGGTTCCAGTCTTCACTCATGCTTTCAGTAGGCCTGCGTGACGCAGCACCCTACAAATCTGTGATGACTCATGGGTTCGTGGTCGATCAAGACAAACTTAAGGCGAAAAAAGCTGGCAAAACCAACGGTGAATCCACAAAACTTTCCAAATCAGAAGCTGAAAAGAGCGGTAAGCCGATCGATGCAGCGTATTACTACAACAAGTACGGATCTGATATCGTTCGCCTTTGGGTTTCCAGTGTCGACTGGCAGACTGAAGTTCCATTTGGTGAAGACCTCTTTAAGCAGATTGCTGAACCATACCGCCGTCTTCGTAACACACTTCGAATCCTCCTAGGAAACATGGATGGGTTCAATCCTGAGACTGACGCCATTGCGAAAGCTGACATGCCAATTCTTGACCAATGGGTGTTAGAACGGCTCCACGAGGTGATCACTGAATGCCGAGCAGCCTATGAAACATTCGAATTCCGCAAGGTTTTCAACCAGATCAACCAATTCTGCGCGACTGATCTTTCAGCGATCTATGTGGATGTGACCAAAGACCGCATGTACTGTGATTCCAAGGAGAGTCTTCGCCGTCGAGCGACCCAGACCGTGATGCACGAAGTGTTCACATCACTAGTGACGCTTCTCGCCCCTGTGCTAGCGTACACATCTGACGAAGCTTGGGCGCATGCTGGATTCGCAGGTTCTGTTCATGAACAAGACTTCCCTAAAGCTAAGGATGAGTGGGCTCCATCAGTTGTTTCCACAAAGGTTGCTGCTCTACTCGAAGCTCGAGGTGTGATTCAGACAGCTATCGAAGAAAAAGTGCAGGCTAAGGACTTCAATAAAAATAACGAAGCATCCGTACTCGTCACAGTCCCAGCTAGTTTCGAAGCTCTCGAGCAACTCAATGACCGTGAATTTGCGACGGAGTTCTTCATCCTTGCTGATCTTAAAGTCCAGACTGGTGACAAGCTAACTGCCGAAGCTTCTGCTACTGAGTACGCAATGTGCCCACGCTGCCGCCGTTACGAGCCACTACTGGAGAGTGGACTCTGCGCCCGCTGCGAAGATGTAGTAAATAGCTAACCATTTATTTCAAAGCCCGAAGCCTTTTGGTTTCGGGCTTTTTTGCGCTCAGGATTGGGCTTTTTCCATAGAAAAGGGAGAGAGCGGTAATTCACATTTACGCAATGGCTGGAACTCTTTCGTAAATCTGAAAGAATTCTTGTGGAGTTGTGAGAGCAGGGCTAGCTTGGGCGCTATAGATGCAAGAGGAGCCTAGACAATGGATTTTGAAAAAAGATCCGCCGAGTAGTGAAATCAATGTCGAAGGCGTGCCGAGCATTCTTTTGAAGTTGTTAGGCCAAAGAGGTGTCTCTGGTGAGGAATCAATTGAAACTTTTCTAAATCCTCGGCTCAAGGACTTAAGTGACCCGTTTTTGTTGCCCAATATGGAGGCGGCCGTGGCTCGGGTTTTCCAAGCAGCCGAGCAAGGTGAGCATGTCATTGTATATGGTGATTATGATGTGGATGGAGTCACTTCAGTGGCACTGATGCGGACAGTTCTAGATGCCTATGGCATCAAGGGGGGGATCTATATTCCTAAACGGGGCGGAGAGGGGTACGGGCTCAGCGCTGCAGCTATTGATAATTTATTAGCTGAGCACGGGAAGCCGGACCTAGTCGTCACTGTGGACTGTGGTACAGCATCTTTAGACGAAATTGATCGTCTAGGAGAAATTGGAATTGACGTAATAGTGGTGGACCACCACGAAATGTCAGTGAGAGGGTGTCCTGACTGTGTAGCGGTGGTGAACCCTAAGTTGGGTGATGACTTCCACTACCTCTGTGCTGCTGGAGTTGTTTTTAAGTTAGCTCATGCGCTGCTGAAGCGCCGAAAAGTGGATGGCTTTGACCTTCGTGACTACATTGACATGGTGGCCGTGGCGACTGTGGCTGATATCGTGCCTCTTGTTGGAGAGAACCGATTACTTGTGCGCCATGGATTGAAGCGTCTTCCGCAGACTAACAATGCTGGATTACAAGCTCTTCAACAGGTTGCAGGATTGTCAAATAATGTGAGCAGCATGGATGTCGGCTTTAGGATTGGCCCGCGAATCAATGCTGCTGGTCGAATGGATCGTCCTGAGGATGCGTTGGCTCTTCTTGTTGAAAAAGACCTGAAGGCTGCGCATGGCATCGCTTCCTTGCTCGATGAATACAACTGCCAGCGCCAAGCACATGAAAAGCAGATTAGAGGAGAGGCTATGCAGATGGTTCACGAGCAATGTGATCCAGTCAATGACCCAGTGATTGTTCTCGGCTCTCGAAATTGGCACCCAGGAGTAGTGGGCATAGTAGCCTCACGCTTGATGCGTCAATTTTATAAGCCCACTTTTATTATCTCTGTTGACGAGGAAGGTTTGGGGAAAGGTAGTGGCCGCAGTGTCGAGGGGATCTCTCTCGTAGGTGCCATCCAGGCTTGCCCTGATGATTTGATTGCGGGTGGTGGCCATGATATGGCTGCAGGTCTTAGTATTCGCGAGGAGAAGTTAGATGACTTCCGTAATAATTTTTCAGAGTACGTATTGACTACAAGCACAAAGGAGCAGAGGGCTCCAAGGATGAACGTTGATTCAGAAATTGACTTCGAGGAACTCTCTCTCGAGTTCATGGATAGTTACGATCTCTTGCAGCCGTTTGGTAGCCAGAATCCACAGCCGGTGTTTATGAGTCGTGAGGTCTGGCTCACTGAAGCGCCTAGGCACCTTAAAAATAATCACCTTAAGTTGTTTTTACGCCAAGGCATTTCTGAACATGATGCTATTTTCTTTGGGGGTGGTGAGCGAACTTTGCCAGACCCACCATGGGACGTGGCATTCACTATTGATAGGAACACCTTTAGAGGACGAACTAGCTTGCAAATGGTGATCCAAGACGTGCGGGCATCTCACTCAAGATAGACTTATGGGTTTCAATGCGTCTGCTGAACTTGCTGAGTTAGGCTTTCTTTCTGCAAAGGAAATTATAGCCTTCTCTGCGGCTAAATTGTCGACAGTGCAGCATGTGTTAGATTATCTCCCTAGGCGCTATGAGGACCGTCGGCAATTCGCAGCATTCCCAGCTCAAGCTACAGGTGGATCACTGTGTCTTCGGGGCGTGGTGGTTGATTGCCAGCGCAAGGGAGGAGGCGGGCGTAAGGGGGTCCACGAAGTGGTGGTGGGAACTGACGATGGATTCTCCGATAGCACAATTGTTCTGCGGTGGTTCAATATGCCCTACATTGCAAAAATGTTAGCCGTCGGCCACGAACTCGTTTTTTTTGGAAAGCTTAAGGAAGCAGCAGGAAAGTTAATAATAGATCATCCCGACTTTGAGATTATCAACGACATGGTGGATGCCAGCGTGCACGTGGATAGGATTGTTCCTATCTATAAAAATATTGCGGGAATTCCTCAGAGGCGGGTACGTGAGATTATCTATGGTTTCCGTGCTAATTTGAATTCAGATAGCTTGCGTGGAGCATACCAAGTCGATCACAGCTACCCAAGAGTAGATGCATATAGGGAAGTGCATTTCCCTGAAAATATGGCCCAGGCTCAGGCCGCTAGACGTTTTTTTGCTCTAGAGGAATTCTTTATTCTTCAGCTTAATGTGGCATGGAGGAAGAGCCGCTATGATGCTCAGCGAGGTAGGGTTTTGGGCAAAAAGACTAGCCTGCTGAAGGCTTTTTACGAGAGTCTGCCATTTGATCTAACTGGTGCTCAAAAACGCTCAGTGAAGGAAATCGTCGGAGATATGAGGCGCCCTAGGCCTATGCATAGAATGCTTCAAGGAGATGTGGGTTCAGGTAAAACATTTGTTGCTATGTGTGCTGCTTTGTTAGCTATTGAGAGCGGGGCTCAGGTGGCATTGATGGCTCCCACCCAGATACTAGCTGAGCAGCATTTTCTAACATCTTGTAAGTGGCTGGCACCTTTGGGCGTTCAAGTTGGGCTGCGAACTTCCGCGAAAAAAGAGGATGAAGGAGGGGCGGGCCAAGCTCAGCTGTTGGTAGGAACGCACGCTTTACTTTATGGCGAGGAGACTTTCGAGGATCTGGGATTGGTGATCATTGATGAGCAGCATAAATTTGGGGTGGAACAACGGAGTAGGCTGATTCAGAAGGGTGTGATGCCTGATGTGTTAGTTATGACAGCAACACCTATTCCAAGAACTCTAACGCTCACGATATATGGAGATTTAGATGTTTCTTTATTAGACGAGCGACCGGCTGGCAGGGGGAAGGTAATCACGGCATTGAGGCCGAAGGCTAAAGTGAGTGATGTGACTAAATTTGTGAAACAACAGCTCGATGTCGGCCGCCAAGCGTACCTGGTGTATCCTTTGGTCGAGGGAAGTGAGTCCTTCAAGGCTGGCTCGGCAACAGTAGAATTTGAAAAATGGCAGAAGCGTCTGAGCAAGTATGAGGTGGCCTTACTTCATGGAAAAGTCACTGCCGATGAAAAAGAGTCAGTGATGGCAGACTTTCGGGATGGGAAAACTGATGTGTTAGTAGCAACAACTGTGATTGAAGTGGGCGTGGATGTACCTAATGCCAACCTCATGGTGATTTATAACGCTGAGCGGTTTGGGTTATCTCAACTGCATCAGCTCCGCGGGCGTATTGGTCGAGGGAATCACAAAAGTTACTGCGTTTTAGTGGCCGACGGTAAAAGCTCGGCCGCTCTTGAGAAGCTGCAAGAATTGGTGCAAACCGATGACGGGTTCAAAATTGCCGAAGCTGATCTTCGGCTACGTGGACCAGGGGATGTAATGGGAACCCAACAAAGTGGTCTAACTGACTTGAAGTTTATCGAATACCTCGCCGATACTGATTTAGTGCGCGAAGCTAGAAGACTAGCTGACGCCTTATTGCAAGAAGATCCATATCTAGCAGCTCATTCGGAGTTGCTAGATATGATGGTGGATGATGGAGTGAGGGCTTAGACTCCAGCCATCAAGGCTTCGATTTCGTCAGCTTCGATAGGGATGTTGGCCATCAGGTCAAAGTTTTCGTTCTCTCGGATCTGAACGTCATTTTCAATGCGGCAGCCGAGGTTCTCCTCACGAATATAAATGCCTGGTTCGATAGTGAGGACCTGGCCTACGGCGAAAGGTTCGTTGAATGGAGACACATCGTGAACGTCGAGGCCGATGTGGTGTGAGGTGCCGTGCATGAAGTATTTTTTGACAAGAGGCTTGCTGGCGTCTTGGCTTTTCGCGTCTTCTTCGTCGATCAGACCTAGGCCAACGAGAGCATCCTGCATGAATTCTAGGACTTGTGCTTGGTATTCACTAGGGCGTAGTCCAGGACGTAAAATTTCATTTGCCTGACGCATGACTTTGAGGACCGCGTCGTAGACGGCTCGCTGACGGTCTGTAAATTTTCCGTTCACTGGCACAGTGCGAGTCATATCTGCATTCCAGTTGCCGTATTCGGCTCCTACATCCATCAGCACCATGTCACCGTCCTGCAGGCGCATGCTATTCTCTATGTAGTGGAGTACGCAGGCATTGCGGCCACCGCCAATGATTGGAGTGTATGCATGACCTTTAGAGCCATGGGTTAAGAATTCATGGGTGAGGGCAGCTTCGACTTCCCACTCACCGACTCCGGGCTTGATGAGTTTGAGAATTCTACGGAATCCAGATTCAGTGATGTCACAGGCCTTTTGCATTATCTTTATTTCTTCAGGTTGTTTGATTGTTCGAAGTTTATGCATCAATGGTGAAAGTCTCTCGTACTTATGGAGGGGGTATGCAGATTGGCATTTTTTGATGAAACGGTCATTCCTAGTCTCAACGGAAACATCGGCTCTGAGGTGTTCGTTAGTGGATAAATAGACATGTTCAGCTTGTTGAACCAAGCTGTGGAAAGTGCTGTCGAAGCTGTCAGTCCACTGCACATTCTTTACACCTGTAATTTCCGTAGCACGCTCTTTGGTGTATTTATCGCCTTCCCATATAGCTATGTGTTCGTTGGTTTTACGTACGAAAAGGATTTCTTTTTGATTCTCATCAGAGGCATCTGGGTAGAGCACTAAAATAGTCTCTTCTTGGTCAGCTCCCGTTAGGTGAATCATGTTAGAATTTTGAACAAACGGCATGACTCCATCCGCGCACATTGGCATGATATCGTTGGAGTGGAGCACGACGATGCTATTCGGTTTGAGTAGCTTGGAGAGTCGTTCTCGATTGCGGATGAAAAGTCGTGGGTCGATAGCTACGTAGCGCATGTGCAGATAGGAGCGTGAAAAATCAGCTACCGCAAGTCGTAATCAGATTCAGATCAAGAAAGCTGGGGGCAACTTTGTGGCTAGGGACGCACCAAGAGGTGGTGGAGGGTTGCCGTCTGGCGGGTGAGTGTTCACCGGCCAAACAGCCCACGGGGGGGATCGTAATGATTTACCTTGGGGGCGGTTTTATCACGATATTAATTTTGCCTAAGTCCTTTTGAAGAAATTGATTCGGGGTTAATAATTTACAATCACTAAGACGGATATAACAATACGAAGGATGGTGGGCGCTGTATTGAATTTTCTTGCTCTTTTTAGGGTGCTCCATGAACGACTGTATAAAATTGGATCAGTTTTATTTTTCCTTTCAAATCATCTCATTTATTAGGTTTATGTCTTGTGCTTAAATAAACTTTATTCATTTATGGGCACCTCCGGCAACTCCCGTTGTCGGTGTGTGAGTTATTGATTCTTTAAATTTGCGAGCATAGCTCGTTTTGTCGATAGCCACCCTTCGGGCTGGAAAGACTTTCTGCGCAGGGCTTCGTTGTT
>NZ_JBDOPO010000123.1:0-2301 GCF_039830215.1 Rubritalea sp.
AGTAGGCTCATTTCTTTGTTAGGAGTGACGAAGAGTGGGTGAAGGCCAAATGCACGGAGAGCTTTGATGATGCGTGTGGCGGCGGCTTGTGAGCTTTTTGAAAATGCCTCATCTAGTACGATGGTGGCGTAGCGTGGGTTTTCTGAGTTATCTGGACAGAGTGCGTAGCTTAGCGACGCAGTGAGAATGTAGCTGGCCATCATTTCTTTTTCTCCACCGCTACCGGATTGGGAACCGGAGATTCTTCCTGATTTGGTCTGGGTTTCTCGGCAGACTTCCACGACATAAAATTCGAGTCGATGGCGAGGGTCAAGTAGAGCTTTGGAGGCAAGAGTGCGGGTGTTAGTTCCGGCTTCGCGGAGGATTTCGATGACGACTTTGAGGGCTTTGAAGTGGCTTTCTCCTTGGTCATCTTTCGTCATGGCGAAGTTGAGGTGCTTGCGCGCATTGTCTAGGATCTTCAGTGAGTCGTGGCTTACCTTTACTGGGTCTAACTGAAGGTGCTTCCCTTGTTTAAATTCAACTCTGCTGAGTGTGGTATTGAGTGATTCTATCCTGTGGGTGATGTGGGAAATGTTGTTGTCGATATTGGTGAGGAGCTGGGTGACTCCTTGACCCGATGAGAGGTTTAGGTACTGTTCAAATCTCTCCTGTCGCTGTGGTAGATCTTCCTCTTCTAGAGCCTTGAGGCGAGTTAGGAATGTGGGGATATCGATGAGCTCTGAGCTGGATTCAGCGAGCGCTCCAGTGTCTATGCTCTTTGCAAACTCCATGAATTTTGTGAGCTTTTGGAGGTGGGTTGCTTTAGTGGCTTCGTGTTTGTCGATGGAGGTGTTAGCTAGGGAGCTAGCGGATCTTTCTGCGTCTGGAAGCTTTTGTGGGTCTTGATTTTTGGCGCGTGGGAATTTTTTCTCGGCAATAGATGATGAGTCGTCGTCTAATCCGTTGCCCATTCTATCCAGTGCAGATTGGTAATTTTGCTGAGCAGTTTTGAGTTCGACTTTTATGCCTCCAGCTTTACCGACGAGCGATTCAATATCACGACTAATAACATCGATTTGAGTATTGATTTTTTCGTAGGATTCTCTTGCTTTGGCTAGATCTGATGTGGGGTCGGTAAGGGCGTCTAGTTGTGACTGGGCAAGATCTAGCTGGCGCTGCACGCTCTGAGTGTCGATAGTGGAGAACTCAACGGTCTTAAGGTGAGCGATGCAGACTAAGAGATGCTGAAATTTCTTTAAAGAAGCCTCTAGGGCTGTGGCTTTAGTCTTTGCTGATTGCAGGTGGAGTTCTGTTTCAGCTAGTGATTTTTCGAGCTCAGTAATTCTATCTTTATTGTCAAATCCCGTCATCCATCCGTCTGTGATGCGTCTTTGATCCTGCTTATCGACCTTGCCTTTTCTGCCTGACATAGAGCCCTGGAGAGTCATGGCGTGTTCAGTAGACTCCAGTTCTTCCACGGTTTGTATGCAGTGTCTGTCTTGCTTTATGAGCAAATCATGGAGTGCTGGGCTGAGTTCGTGCTGTTTGATGGATATTTTGTGGATGAAGCTGTCGTGAAACGGGCGTTGTGGGTGGTAGCTATCGCGGGCTGAGAGTAAGCGCACGTGGAGTTTGTTGTCACGGTGGTTTATCCAGCGGAGTGCTTGTTGGAAATGGTGGGCAGGAACGAGAATGCGAAGTCGTTCGGAGCCAAGTGCGCGCTCGATAGCACCTCTCCATTCTTTATCGCTATTTTTTACCTCGATCATCTCAGCGAGAAAGGGAGTGTCTTCTGGTCGGAGTTGGAGTTCCTCGGCTAGGGTGTCTCTGAAGAGTTGGAATCTGGCCTCGATGTTAGAGCTAGGTCGCTCACGAATGCTTTCTAGTTCTTGTTTTATGGAGCTATGTAATTGCAAGCTTGGATTGATGTCTGCTTGCAGTTGGATTAGTTGGCTTTGAGCTGTGTCGTGCTCATTTTGTATTTCTAGTTCTAAGCTGGTTAGTTGCTTTTGGTTTGTTGCAAACTGCTCAGGTGAAACCTCTGAATTTAGTTTGAGTTCTTTCGTTAGATTTTGGTAGACGTTGGAGTTATTTTGCTTTTCTCTGAGACGTTCGGTTTCATTCTGAATGGTGCGTTTGACATCTTCTATGGCAGCACCGCCCATTTCCATGTAGGTGGATTTGAGGGTTTCGGATTCGGTTTTGAGCGATTGTTTATCGAGTCGTTTTTGGTTTAGTTGCAGGTTTATCTGCTCTTGTCTCTGATTAGTAAGGGTGAGTGATTTCTGCCAGATATCAGCACCTATACTGGCAAACCAT
>NZ_JBDOPO010000308.1:0-9944 GCF_039830215.1 Rubritalea sp.
GATGAAATTTCACTTCATAGCTTGCCTACTACTAGGCCTGATTTCACTGACTTCTTGTAGTGAAATGGAAGACCGTCAGCAATTTATTGGCTACGACGGACGGGCTCGTAAGAACCCATATCTAGCAGCTGAGCGGTACCTGGAGAGTGATGGACACGTGGTCACATCCACCACTGGAGTTCTAAAATTCGACGGTGACGAAGGAGTCGTGTTTTCACCGGCCACGAGCGTACGTTCTATTGGTGATGCTGAACGAGTCATCGATTGGGTCTACGATGGTGGACATTACTTGTGCTTCCTTGAGAGAGGGGAAGATTATTGGAAAGACGTTGGCGATTGGGCGCATCATGATCCTGAGGATTGGCGTGAAGACACTGAAGGTGAAGCTGGACTGAACCTGCTGCTCGAGTCGGTTTATCTAAGCCTCGTTGACGATGTTAAAGAGCAATACAAGTGGGAGGCACGAGGTGGCGCTGTAGCAAAAGGCAAAGAACTCCCCTTTACAGAATCAGTTCTCGTCATGACGGATGATGACGATGTGGAATTTGCAATGGAGCTTGGCGGGACTCGGTTGCTCGTTGCCGCCGATGACGATTACTATGTGGATGACTGGTATGATGAGGGAGAAGAACACCACTTTTTTAGTAGAACTTTAGGGGAGGGCAGGATCACATTTATTTCGGACGCCCGCGCATTCCGTAATCCCTATCTGCAAATAGCCGAACATGCTGAAGCTCTCGACTATATCGCCGGGCGCGGGGGCAAGATTGTATTTTCTTTAGGAAAGGTTCGCAGCTTTACATCAATGCTCGGCGAATATTTGTGGAAGGCAGTTTGGGCGTTATTTGTACTCACTGTCCTTTGGATTTGGAAGAGTCTTCCACGTTTTGGACCATTGTTAGAGGCTTCGGGTGGCGATGACAGAAATTACGCCAAGCAACTTAAAAGGACAGGCCAATTTCTCTGGCGTCACAAACGTGAGGACGCCTTGCTTAAATCATTGCGCGATGCTGTAGTGAAGAAGTCTGGGCACTTGTACGAGCATGGGGCAGATTCCTCAGATCTCATCGACTCCTTGGTCCAATCCTCAGGACTAGAGCTAAAACTCGTCACAGAAGCGATGACTCGGACTCAGGTGAGAGATGCAAGCACCATGGTAAAGATTACAAAAACACTCCAACAGATACTAAAAAGCTTATGAGCGACTACCCATTTACAGAACCCGTGCCACCAGCAACTCAGGCTGAGTCGGCTCCACTCGCTACCGGCCTAGCGCAAACCTTGCGCACGGAACTACGAAAAGTTATTTTTGGGCAGGATACTGTGATCGACCAAGTGATCGCCACCTTTCTCGCTGGAGGCCATGTCTTGCTAGAAGGTAAGCCAGGTCTTGGTAAAACGCATCTAGTCGTGGCTCTAGCGAACACCTTCGGTGGCTTGTTTAGCCGTATTCAGTTCACGCCCGACCTCATGCCATCTGACGTTACAGGTTTCACGCTCTTTGATATGAAGTCTCAGACCTTCCAAGTGCGTCGTGGCCCAATTTTTACCAACCTCTTGCTGGCTGATGAGATAAACCGTTCACCAGCAAAGACCCAGGCAGCATTGTTGGAAGTCATGCAGGAGCGCCAAGTCACTATCGATGGTGAAACGATCAAGTTAGACCCACCATTCATGGCATTAGCCACACAGAACCCTATCGAGCAAGAGGGAACTTACCCTTTACCTGAGGCCCAGCTCGACCGATTTTTGATGAAGGTAGTGATGGACTACCCAAGCCACAGTGATGAAGCCCAAGTTGTGCAAGACGTCACCAGTGGCACTGGTCTCAGCGCCTCATCGGTTGCTAAGCTCTACTCACCAGAGGATATAATCAAGGCTCAGCAAGATGTGGCGAATATCCGTTGTGTGGATGAAGTCGTGAATTATGCTGTGAATATTGTGAGGGCTTCGCGCACTGCTCAGGGGATTAGCCTTGGAGCTGGAACTCGTGGGGCGATCAGTCTCGTGCATATAGCTAAGGCCTACGCATACATGTCTGGGCGCGGTTTTGTTGTGCCAGATGACATCAAGCAATCGGCCCTACCCGTGCTGCGTCATCGTGTGCAGCTTGCGCCAGAACTAGCGATTAGTGGGCAAAAAGTTGACGACGCTATTCTCAATATCATTGCCGGAGTAGAAGCTCCTCGCCAGTAGGCTTATTGAAACTTCACAGATGCAGTCACTCTATCAGCTAGCGAACTTAGGTGGGTTTTCTCAATTTATCATTGGCACGCTCCTCTACGTTGGTCCTTTCTTACTCATGCTATGGGTATGGAAGAAGCTAAAGGTGAAACCGAATAGCCTCACCATCCACTGTGGGTTAACATGGTTGTCACTACATATACTGGCATCAATGCTGCCGGATCTCAGCCCAATATGGTGGTGGTCGTTAGTTGCTTGGAGCGTGCTTTTGTTAGCTGATTTTGTAATTCTTATATTAACGAAGAGCCCACAGGTGTCGCGTAAGCTTCCTGGGCGATTCGCCATTGAGGTCGAATCTGAAGTTTCGCTGAAACTCACCAACCTTTCGCGCTTGCCGCTCAGGGTATCAGTCTATGACGGACTCGCTGAAGAACACGAGAGCGATGGACTCCCATGGCATGGTGAATTACCAGCCAACGGATATACCGAAATAACGTATCCATTGCGAATGCGCCAGCGTGGACGAACCACAGTTGAAGCAGCGCACATTCAGTTCGCCTCATTTTTGAAATTCTGGACCAGACAAGTGCGTGCTGGTGAGTCCGAAGAGACGCGCGTTTATCCAAATTACGAACCAGTCATTCAGTTCGCCTTGCTTGCCATCGAAAGTAGCCCAGAGCAAATGGGTATCGTGATGAAAAATAGGGCAGGGATGAGTAAAGACTTTCATCAACTGCGCGACTACCAACTGGGTGACACACTTTCTAAAGTCGACTGGAAAGCTACTTCTCGTAAGCTTCAGTTGATCTCACGTGACTACCAAGAACAGCGTGATCAAAACGTGATTTTAGCGGTCGATTGCGGCCAGCGCATGCGCGCTATGGATGGCGATATACCTCAGTTCGATCACTGTCTTAATGCTATGCTTCTATTGGCCTACGTTGCGTTGAAGCAAGGGGATAATGTTGGCATTCTTAGTTTTGGTGGACAAGAAAGGTGGTTACCGCCCGTCAAAGGGATCAATTCGATGACCACCATTCTCAACCACCTTTATGATTACCAAACATCCATGTCTCCCAGCGATTATGCGGAAGCGGCTGAGCGCCTACTAGTGAGGCAACAACGTCGCTCGCTGGTAGTATTTTTAAGTAATGTGCGCGGTGAAGACGGGGTGGACTTGATCGAGCCACTCAGACTTGTTCGCAAGAAACATGTGACAATTCTAGCGAACCTGCAGGAAAAAGAAGTGGTGGACCGGATGGATGAGCCTGTCGAGTCGCTAGACGATGCATTGGCCCTAGGAGCTAGCCAAATCTATTTAGACGAACGCAATGCTGTGCTCAACGAGTTAAGGTCTCACGGAGTGCATTTCGTGGATGCAACTGCCGAAGACCTTCCGGTAGCGCTTGCTAACGCGTACCTCGTTGCCAGAGAAACAGTCTAAGCTGAATTTTGAATTATGGTTGAAGCATTAACAATCCTCTATCAAGACAAATGGCTGGTAGCGATCGATAAGCCCGCTGGCCACCTCGTGCATCCTGCTGAGTCGCCGAAGGAGGGTGACTTAGTTGCCATGAAGATCCTCCGCGATCAAATTGGAGTGCGGGTAAATACGATCCACCGAATCGATCGACCAACTTCCGGTGTGCTCTTGTTTGGACTAGAAAAAAAGGCAACGAGGAAACTTCACAAAGCGCTAGCTATTCACGATTTTGACAAATCCTATTGGGCTGTGATTCAGGGCAAGGCTCCTGCAGAAGCATGGGAGTGTCACCAGCCAATTCAGAAAGAAGACGACGAGCCAGCGCGCGAGGCGCACACGAGCTTTCGCGTGATAGAGTCACGTAAACATGAGGCCCTAGCTAGTGTGGCTGATCAGCTCGATGGTCATGGTGATATTCTTACTTTGGTCGAAGCCATTCCACACACCGGACGTTTCCATCAAATTCGCCGGCACCTACTACACACGGGACTACCAATTGTCGGTGACTACCGCTACTCTGGTATTGAAACCTCGGATCAATTGGGGGAGTTGTTGGGAACAGACACGCGGATGTTACTCCAAGCCAAGTCCCTCACTCTAGACCATCCTATCAATGGTGAAAAGCTCACGATCACAGCACCAGTGGGAGAGAACTTCCAGCGGTGTTTCCCGCTTCTGCAGGGATAGCGATCGAAAAGTGAGTCCGCTGAATGAGCATAAAGAAAGCCAAGGGATGGACTCCGTTGGCTTAGTGAAATTAGTTTTGGGCAATGAAGCTGAGCTTAAATATCCATCTCTTCGTCACCAGGAACTGGTGGAAGAAGGTCTTGGCGCAGCAGGAGGCGCTCGATATTTAGATCGTCTAAAAGATCTTCGGCAGTTTGCTGGATGATCGAGCAGAAGGGGATGATGCGGTCAACCTCGGCAATCGAGCAATGGACCATGGTGGAGACGATGTCTTTGTCGAATTTCTCGCGCTCAAATATGTTAGTGATACGGAAGACTACGCGTTGGCGGTCGAGATCGTACTCCAGGCCACCTAGGTTCATCATCTTGTTAGCGCGGTGCAGGAGTTCGAGTAACAGTGGTTGGCGGAGTTCATCGATCGGCATTGCTGTCTCGCCAACAACTGTCAAGGAATTGAGCTGCGTGAAGACCTGGGCGAAGAGTTGCACGCGTGTGTGGTGCGCTTCGAAAGCGGTGGTGATGACCTCTTGGCCTTCGATGATTTCGTGCTGCCAACCGTGTTCGTTGAAGGCGTCGGCTACGGATGTGAGCTGGATGGATGGTGGTCTCATGGTTTCGAAAGGGTGCTTAGTTGTGGTTGGTTCTGGCTTCGATTGCTTTTCTAAGCAAGGAGATTTGTGCTGGGGCGAGAGGTTTTAGCGTGAGTACTGTGCCGCTGGTTTTCTCTGGGCTAGAATGGAGGGTGAGCAGTGATGGGCTGATATCGAAGCTATCGACCTCTTGCCAAAAAATGATCTGGAGGTTTTTCTCAGGTTGGAAGAAGGGGAAAACTTCCACGCCCATTGGAGTGAGTAAAATGTATGCATAACGCACACAGTGGATTGCCAGACGGAGGGTGAAATAGGATGGAATCAGCGGAGTTAGGCA
Organism: Rubritalea sp.; assembly: GCF_039830215.1. Taxonomy (NCBI): domain Bacteria; kingdom Pseudomonadati; phylum Verrucomicrobiota; class Verrucomicrobiia; order Verrucomicrobiales; family Rubritaleaceae; genus Rubritalea; species Rubritalea sp. The sequence continues at coordinate 5,282 of NZ_JBDOPO010000308.1, forward strand.
GAACCATGCGTAGAGGCGAAAATCGAGATCTTTCGGGCCCCAACTGACATAGAGCGCTACGAAGCTAGCTACACCAAGTACCAGAAGAAAGGCGGTTAGGATGAAAAATTGTGAAGCCTGACGGGTGCGCGTGAAACGCAGTTCTTTATGGGATTCCGCTACGGCTTTAGGGGAGAGCCCAAAGAGTCGTTCGAAAAATGTGCGCTTTGTGATGTCAGGTTGGTCAGCCATTGTGCTGCTAGTTTCTGGTGGCTACGCATGAATTGTTCAACGGTAAAGTGATGGGGCTTGGCTATTGTAGAAACTGTGGTATCTCGCATCACAGGAATGCCAAGCAGAGGAGTCATAGCAGAATGGGTCAAGAGCCGCATGGATGACAGCCAGCGCTTCCTCTTACTCTGCATCTTGATTGGCCTGAGCTGCGGAGTTGCCGCAGTGCTTTTTCATTGGTCGATCCACTACCTATTCCACAGCGTATGGGACTGGGCGACAGCTCTTGGCGGTTGGCAATTTTATGGAATCATGTTGGGTGCCCCCACATTGGGTGGTTTACTCATTGGTATTTCAGTCAAAACGTTTGCCCCGGACTCAGCGGGATCAGGAATCCCACAAACAAAGGCGGCCTATTACAACCACGGCGGTTACATCTCTAGTGCCACGGGTTTTTGGCGATTTGTGCTTGGCTCACTGTATTGTGGATTAGGAAACAGCCTTGGACGTGAAGGTCCTACCGTGCACCTGTCTTCAGCTATTTCGTCGCGCCTCGGTCGTTGGATTTTTAAAGACCAAAACCGTATTCAATCGGCACTTCCAGTAGGTATGGCTGCAGGTATTGCTGCGGCGTTCAATGCTCCACTCTCAGCGATTACCTTCGTCTTTGAGGAACTACTCGATAACTTTTCGATGAAGGCCCTCGGCGGCATTGTGATAGCTGTGGTGACTGCTGCGGCAGTGTCGCGTAGCCTGTTGACAGAAGATCCAATTCTTTCGAGTCATATTATTAATAAGGAATTCATCACATCTCTATGGATGATTGTCGGAATACCAATGGGGTTGATAGCAGGTTTGCTAGGGCATGTATTTGTTAGCTCGGTGCTGACTCTGCGGTCTAAGTGCAAAGTGAAAATGGCTAAAATGGCATGGCTCACCCCAGCTGTTGGAGGTCTCAGCTGTGGTCTACTCGGAGTTCTAGCGTACCAGCTCACAGGTGACTTCGGTGACCCACAGAATTCAGTTTTCAGTATTGGTTACGAGAGTCTAGAGCTGGCATTCGAAGACAGCTTAGTTTGGCAGGTTCTCGCAGTGCTTCTTATCTGCAAATTCATCGCAGTGGTGGTCAACTACGCGACTGGTGGTTCTGGTGGTCTCTTTTCTCCGACGCTTTTCCTCGGTGGAATGCTTGGAGGCTTAATCGGCATGGTGTTGGTCGGCCTCGAAGGTTGGATGCACTTCCCTAACTGGCCGGGTACTCATCAGGTCGTTGGTGGCTGTGTCTTGTTAGGCATGGGGGCGATGTTCTCAGCTGTGGTGCGATGCCCCTTCACCTCGCTGATTATTATTTTTGAAATGACCGGGAATTACTCGTTGATCTTGCCTCTGATGGCGGGAAACATGTTGGCTTGGTCGCTCGCTAAGAAGTTTCGACCTATAGCACTCTACGATGCTTTGTTGCTACAAGATGGTGTGAACTTGAAGAAGTTCTCAGCCTTCCGTGGCAGTCAAGACTACCGAAACCTTCCGGTGGCTGCGATCATGACACATGAGGTCCTCACGCTGCAGACAGGTGTGAGCGTGAAAGAGAATATTAAGAATCTCGGGGCGAGAGGAATGCACTACCATGCTTATCCGGTCATGGATGCAGCTGGAGATCTGCTGGGTATAGTGACGCGACACGAGCTAGAGGATTCACCAGGTGATTCATTACTAGATAATATCATTATCGATCAAAGCTTGCTCTCTGTGCAGCCAGAGACATCTATCCGTGATGCTGCGAACCGGATGATCGCGAAGAACTACCAGCAAGCTACTGTGGTCTCAGCCACTAACTCGCAGAAGTTACTGGGGTTGATCACACTCAACGATATCGCCCGGCAGCAGAACGCTAGTTCGCTATAATGAATTTTTCAGTTAGCAGGTCTGAAAACGGAACCAACGGCAACGAAATAAGTATCTCACTAGTTGACTTTCTTGAGTACCATGGCAGTTCTGCATGGCAGGTAGAGTGAGAGCACTGGGCCGTATTCGCCATTGATACTTTGAATTGTAATGCCGCTATCCACGCGCTGGTGTCCCCCAAAGACTGCTTCGTCTGAGTTTAGAATGACCTCGTACATACCAGATGCTGGGACGTGAATGTGGTAGTCCGTGAACGACTGAGTCGGGTGAAAATTGACAACCCCGATGTGGTTGGCTCGCTCGAAGGCAATGAGGTGGTCACCATCGTGGCAGCAAAGTTGCTGGGCCTGTGGTGTTGCGAGCATATTGCTCTCGGCTAACAGGTGAATAAGAGCTTGGTCAAAGTTGTTGAGGAATTTATATTTGAGTTTTTCGTTATCAACCAGTGACCATTGGCGGCGACAGTAGTGGTATGACCAGTCGTTGCCTTCACGTGGGAAGTCTAGCCACTCTGGGTGACCAAATTCGTTGCCCATAAATGTAAGGTACCCTTCACCGCCAATGCAGGATGTTACGAGGCGGATGAGTTTATGTAGAGCGATACCTCGGTCAATCACAGGGTTTGTATCCTCAGTTGTCATGTGCCAATACATATCCTTATCCATCAAGCGGAAGGCCAGAGTCTTGTCGCCTACAAGTGCTTGGTCGTGCGATTCGGCGTAGGCGATATTGGCTTCACCGTGGCGGCGGTTAGTGAGAGTGTCCCAAATAGCGTTCATATTCCAGTTCTCATCACTCTTTTCTTTGAGTAATTTGATCCAGTGATCGGGAAGCCCCATGGCTAGTCTGTGGCTGAAACCGACCCCACCCTCGTGGATAGGGCGGCAGAGGCCAGGCATGCCAGACATGTCTTCAGCTATATTGAGAACGCCAGGTCTGATAGATTCTGCGAGAGTTGTAGCTAACTGAAGGTAAAGCACAGCGTCGTGGTCGACACCATTTGAGAAGTATTTCTCGTAGTGGTCGAATGCCACACTGCCGTGGTGGTCGTAGAGCATTGATGTGACACCATCGAAGCGGAAACCGTCGAAGCGAAATTCTTCTAACCAATAGCGGACATTGGATAGGAGAAAGCGGACAACTTCATCTTTACCGTAGTCAAAGCACTTTGAGTCCCATTGGGGTTGATTACCTTTTTCCCCTGAATGGAAGTACTGATGGTCAGTGCCATCAAATTCGTTAAGCCCTTCCCCTAGGTTTTTAACAGCGTGGGAATGAACAATATCCATGATTACGGCGATGCCATGGCTGTGGGCTGTGTCGATTAGGTACTTGAGGTCTTCAGGAGTGCCGAAGCGTGAACACGCAGCAAAAAAGTTAGAGACGTGGTAGCCGAACGACCCGTAATACGGATGCTCTTGAATAGCCATCAGCTGGATAGTATTGTAACCGAGTTTGACGATGCGTGGGATCACTTTATCTGCAAATTCCTTATACGTATGGAGGCGTGGTTCCTCGCCAGCCATACCTGTGTGGGCTTCGTAAATAAGGGGGGAGGTTACAGCACTAGGGTCGAATGTGTGCTTCCAGACGTACTCGTTTTCTGGCTGCCAGATCTGCCCTGCGTAGTCATGGGTAACTGGGTCTTGGATTGCCCGAGTAACGGTGGCTTGGATACGGTCGCGCACTGAGTTATCAGCACCAACTACGCGTAATTTCACCTTGTCGCCGTGCTTAAGATCTGAAGCATTGAGGGTGCCGGACCAAACTCCATCGTGGCCTCGGATGAGAGAGTGACTGTCACCATCCCAGTCATTGAAATCACCTACAACTGACAGGGACTTTGCGTTCGGTGCCCACTCACGGATCTGCCATTGATTCTTCGCTAAATCATAGTGCATTCCAAGTTCAAGGTGGCTATTGGCATATGTGTAGAGAGATCCATGCTTATCTTCGATTTCAGTGTGTTTTTGCTGAAAGCGAGAAATACGCTGAAGGATAGCTTCTGTTTGATCCTGTAACCATGGGTCGTCCTTAACGAGTGCGGGAACTTCTATCTTACTCACGTTAGAACAATAACAGCAAGTGTGCAAAGTTCGATACTTTTCTGTGTACTAAATATCTGATTTATCGAGAGGTTTCAATATGGTTCAATGTAACCGCTAAGATTTGCTGGACTCACGGAAGCTAATAGAAAATCAAGCATAGGGTACTTCTGTGATACTAGTTTTCTATGCACCAGCATTTTTGTCTATAAGAAGCCTCGACCTAGCTTGAACTTGGGAGCAATGTTGCGGTGGGATTTGAGTGCTCTTGAGGCATGCTGAGGTTGCATCTAGCCAAGTCTGGCCTCCTAGTAGATGAGGGATTCGCTCGATTTCATGACACGTACATTTTGCTGAGCTGCGGGGCCAACGACATGGTCAAAACACCTATTGGTGGTAAATAGGAATCAGATATTGCTCGACTGCGGTCTTTATCAAGGGCGCCGGCACTACGCATTTGACAGCAAACAAGAATTCCCTGTACTTTGATTCAGCGAGTATCG
>NZ_JBDOPO010000301.1:0-9881 GCF_039830215.1 Rubritalea sp.
ACAGTCACAGAAGACCTCCAGAAGTGGTGATCAGCTTTTAGGTTTGATAGGCTTTAATAGTGACTACACTCCATTGGGCTTCACTAGAGATAAAAAGGTACAACGAGCTATGGTCCGATTAGAAGCTTAGACTTGCCCTATAAGGCTACACATCATTAGATTCATCCTTACAATGAGCCAACTAGATGACATAGAACAAAAACTCACTAAGCTTGGGGCTCCGGCGTCGACCATCGTTGAGAAGTTCATTCAAGGGTCTGGGTCAGGCGGGCAAAAGATCAATAAAACCTCGTCATGTGTGTATTTAAAACATCTACCGACAGGCATCGAGGTCAAATGCCAAGGAGAACGCTCTCGAGAAACCAACCGACAACTAGCTCGTGAGGAGCTCTATCGGAAAATCAAGTCTCTCTACGACAAAGCTGCAGACGAGAAAAAAGACGCACGCGAGAAGAAGCGCCGGACCAACCGGCCACGTTCGCGCAACTCTAAGAACCGGATGCTGAAAGGTAAGAAACAGAACGCTCAAAAGAAAAATCTGCGCCGCAAGCCTGGAGTCCACGACTAAGTTCCATCTGAAAAAGGCTTCACACTTCTCACTTCCAACTTCACACTACAGCGCATGCAGCAATACCTCGACCTTTTGCAAGACGTACTCGACAACGGAGAAGAGCGCCATGACCGCACGGGCACCGGGACTATCTCAGTCTTTGGCCGTCAGTCACGCTACGACCTCCGCGAAGGATTCCCTTGTTTAACAACAAAAAAGCTGCACCTCCGCTCGATCATTCATGAGCTACTCTGGATTATCAAAGGCGACACAAACATTGCCTATCTTAAAGAAAATGGCGTCCGGATCTGGGACGAATGGGCAGATGAAAATGGCGATCTCGGACCAGTCTACGGCCAACAGTGGCGCGCATGGAAAAATGAAGAAGGCGAGACGATCGACCAGATCGCTCGCCTGATGCACGACCTCAAGCACAATCCACATTCCCGCCGCCACCTCGTTTCCGCTTGGAATGTTGGCAAGGTCGACGAAATGGCCCTCCCCCCTTGCCACCTCCTTTTCCAGTTTTACGTCCACGAGCCAACAACAGAAGGTGGCAAGCCTGGCCTATCTTGCCAGCTCTACCAGCGCAGTGCAGACCTCTTTCTCGGAGTGCCTTTCAACATCGCATCTTACGCTCTTTTCACCATGATGATTGCTCAGGTGCTCGGTTACGAAGCCCGTGATTTTGTCCATAGCTTTGGCGATCTCCACCTCTACAAAAATCACTTGGAGCAAGCTAGACTTCAACTCACACGCACCCCACACAAACTCCCGACAATGTGGGTGAACCCTGAGATAGACGACATCGATAAATTCACTTTCGATGACTTTAAGCTCGAAAACTACGAGCACGACGCGCACATCAAAGCAGCGGTTTCTGTCTAGCTAGAAGCGAGTAACCCATTTCAAATTACAAATCACACATATGAATCTTCCACGTAAAGGCTGCAAAGTTATCACTCTCGACGATATTCAATACCGTTGGAAAGCCTATTCCACGACCAGAGGCACTGAGGTGCGCGTTGCCTACAACGAAATTGAAGGCGGCCAAATCTTGGTAGCCCAAGTTCCCAAACTATTTAACCTCAAGTGGGTGACTCCGATCATCGACTTTGGCTTGGACAATGGTTGGGAGCCAGGTGAAGATCACGCCCCGATTTACATCCGTAAAATCAGAGAACACTTCCGCCTCCTCACTCCGGAAGAGGTCGAAGAAGCTAGCTCACGCTAGTCAGCTAGCTTTTAGCTTCTCCCCTGCCCCAAACAAAATTTCACCTCTACGGAACTATTCTAGTATTCTGTTAAAACTCACACACTCACATATGATCAAATTTCTCCACACCCGCATCCGCGTATCTAACCTAGATGCCACCACCGACTTTTATAGCAAGCTGGGTTTCGAGCCAGGCGACCGTAAGATTTCTCCAGAGGGCAACCAAATTGCCTTCCTTAATCTTCCCGGATCCGAGCACTTCCTAGAGCTCTGCTACTCACCTGATTTCAAGGTCGAATTCCCTGAAGACCTCATGCATACCTGTGTGGGCGTTGACGACGTCATCGAATATTGCGATAAACTTGAAAATGACGGGATTGAAATTTGGCCTGGAAACTGGCGTGAAAAATTTGCAGACCCAGCAAACCGTCAGATGGCATTTGTCACCGACCCTGACGGCTACGAGGTAGAGATCCTTCCGAACAAATAGCTCCAGGTCGCACTACTCTACTGAGTATGCTCATTTGCATCGACTCGCGTTAACTACGGACATCCAGACGCGACGGAGAACTTCCGTTGCGATCTTTATTGGTCCCTCGCCGCAACAGGCAAACGAGATGAAATCTGGAGCTATCGCAAACCTACACAAAAAGAACAACGCTATCGCTGGAGCATAGAAAGGAGTAGTCTGAGTCACTTGCTTAGTGGCTGCTGATGCCCTGGTAGGATACCTAAGTGGCATGGTCAAGAAAGTCGAGTAGGCTGCGGAATTCAGCATGGAGCAGAACCTTGATATTCACCTGTAATTCGATTAGTTGATTCGTCCAATTCCCATGCATCAGGCGTAATGTCATGGGTGAGATCAAAGCTATCATGCAGCGGAAATCGCTATGAATGGAGACCGCTCTCACTTTACCCCTCTCAATAAAGTCATCAAGACAATAAAAGCCACCGGACGCGACATGCTGGAAAAATACCAAGAAACTCCGCGCGGTGGACTTGCTGTGAATGTTACCGTGCGCTGGACGGGTGACATTTACATAAGCTAAAGCTACTTAGCTAGTCTATCCTATTGATCCATATTAGTAGTATCATGCCCAAACAAGATCATATCAAGTCCAAGCCTCGCTCAGATAAAGCGCTCTTGGTCGTGTTCTTTTTGATATGCTCAGCAGCCTCTACTTGCCTCTCACTCTGGCTACTTCAAAACGAAGTTCGCCTGCCATCGCTTAGCTCCAAAGCGAGGAAACAAGTCCCGCAACCTGAGCAATACGAAATCCTCAAGCAAGACATTGCTATAAGGAAAAGCCGCCTAGCCAAGAGATACAAAACTGCTAAAAATGACATGGAACGCAAAGCTGTACTTTCAGAGTCGCGCGACCTGTTAGAAATGATACTCCCTGAAATGATGCGTTGCTGGCTTGGCACAAAATGGGACTTCAACGGAATTTCTGAGACGCCAGGAGACGGGAAAATAGCCTGTGGTTACTTCGTCAACACAGTCATGCGCGATGCTGGCTTTTTACTACCACGCATCAAACTCTCCCAGCAACCATCACAAACAATTCTTGGCGCATTTGTCCCCAGAAGCGACATGACTATCCGTACCGGCATGGATTACCAAGCGTTTCACGAGATGGTCCAATCTAAAGCCCCAGGAATCTATATCGTAGGACTAGACAAGCATGTCGGATTCATCGTTCACACTGGAAACACACTCCACTTCATCCACTCATCAGGAAGCGCCCCATGGTGTGTAGTCGATGAAAGCAAAGAGAATGCAGTCGCCCTCCAACGCTCACACTACCGAGTCATCGGCAATGTGACAGCGCAGAGCCACACCTTAGAAAAGTGGTTACTAAACAAGTCAGTGTACCCCACAAACTAAGCTCCTAGCTTGGATAATTTTTTCTGCGCTTTTTTAATTAGAGCATCGGCAACCTTCTCATTGTCCGACATTTTGAGAAACTCTGCATAATTCTCCACCACTGCGGCATACTCATGCGTTTCACCCTCGATATGTTTTTCGTAGATATTCACAGCTGATTTAAAATGCTCGTCAGCCTTCTTCAACTCACCACCCTCAGAGAGCGATAGTGCCAAGTTTGCATGCGACTGAGCCGTATCTGGGTGTGCCCCGCCTAGAACTATTAATCGCGCTTCTAGAGCCATCATATGCATCTCCCTAGCCTGTGTATTTTTTTCAGACTTCAAGTAGAGCGCACCTAGATTATTACAGAGAGTCGCTGTTTTTTCGTGTTCCACCCCAAGCGCGTGATTACAGATTGCCAAGCCCTTGAGGAAAAGATCTTCGGCTGCTTGAAAATTACCAATAGAGCGGTAGACAAACCCCACATTATTATACACGTCTGCCGCCTCTTCAGAGTTCTCCATCCCCGCACGACTATAGAGTTCCAAAGCTCTCTCATAGAAACGAATTGCCTCAGCCTCATTCTCAACACTATCGTACAATACCGCCACGCTAGCACTGATACGACCCAGCATAAATGCATTATTGGGCAATTTATTAGCCAGCTCTAGAGCTTCTGAATAAATGAGCCTTGATTCCTCTAAGTGCCCAGTCTGACGCAGCACATCCGCTTGAATTTCTAAGCAATTGGCCAGAGCCTGTTCAGCGCCATCATCTTTGAGCTCTACCAAACCTCGGGCTTTATCCACTACAGCTAACGATGCGTGGTAGGCTTCACTCCATTCACCTTTTTCACAAAGTGATTCGACTCTGCTAGAGAGCATTTCCAGGATATTCTTAGTTCCAGCATTCATCTGTTGTTTATAAATTAAGGTTTAAGGGGAGACCTGCGATAGTAACAAATCTAACAAACGCATCAACAATCAAAATCGTTAAATCTCAGCCCAAGTGCTCAATGCACTCTGATCGGCTTTGAGGCAACCTGCCAAAGGCATCTTCGAGCGCTAGATTTGCCCTTCTGCGCCCGTCCCAAATACCTGAAATCTTGGCAAGTTCATTTTCAAAATGCTCCATAGCCCTCAGCGTCGCCCCTTTTGTTTTGAGATAGTTGAATGCACGCCTCAATAGATCAAAAACCTCATCATCGCTTTGACCATATTCCATCACATGCTCAGTTAGAGCAGTAAAATAACCTCCGAGTAGCACATCACGGTATTTCCCCCTGAGCCCTTCATGGTACTCGACAGGACACACTTCGCGTAGAGCGTGTAAACTTGACTTAGAGCTCTCCACCCACTCGATGTCGGCAATGTAAAACAAATCAATTTTGCCAGAGAAAGCTCCTTTAGTTCGCCTAGCCCCTTTTGCCACGGTCCTAATGAGCCCCGCCCCTTCCACGCACCAGGTCACAATCAAGCTAGTGTCGCTTAATTTTGTGAGTCGCAGAATGATACCTCGGCCGGATTGCATGCAGCACTCTTTCCTAACTCCCCACAAATCTCAAATCTCAAATCTCAAATTCAGCACTTGCATATCTGGACATACTTCACCAGCATCCGCCGCATTATGGCTCGCATCAACGACAACTTCCTCAAACTTAAAGCTGGGTACCTTTTCCCAGAAATCGGCCGCCGCGTGGCAGCATACACCGAAGCTAATTCTGACAAAGCTTCCACTCTTATCCGCTGCGGTATCGGTGACGTGACTGAAGCTCTACCTAAATCTGTGCAGGAAGCAATGCACAAGGCTGTGGATGAACTCGGCTGCCGCGACACCTTCCGTGGTTACGGTCCTGAGCAAGGCTACGGCTTCCTCCGCACAGCGATTGCCGACAATGCATTCGCTGGACTCGACATCTCGGCTGACGACATTTTCGTATCCGATGGATCAAAGTGTGACACTGGTAACATCCTCGACATCTTTGGCAAAGGAAACACCATCGCAGTCACAGACCCAGTCTACCCAGTCTACGTTGATACCAACGTAATGATCGGTAACACTGGCGAAGGTGATGAAGATGGTCGCTACGAAGGTCTTGTTTACCTTGCTTGCACAGCGGAAAACGATTTCGTGCCAGCTATCCCGGAAGAGAAAGTAGACATCGTTTACCTTTGCTACCCTAACAACCCAACTGGAGCATCCGCCACTCGCGAGCAACTTCAGGCATGGGTCGACTACGCACTCAAGAACGACGCAATCATCCTCTACGATGCAGCGTACGAAGCATTCATCCAAGACACAGATGTTCCTAAGTCTATCTACGAAATCGAAGGAGCGAAAGAATGCGCTCTCGAGTTCCGCTCATTCTCCAAGAATGGTGGATTCACGGGCGTACGCTGCGGCTACATCGTGATTCCAGACACAGTCTTTGGCACCACAGCTACTGGTGAAAAAATCAGCATCAAACAACTCTGGAGCCGACGCACATCCACTAAGTTCAACGGAGCCTCTTACCCAGTGCAACGTGGAGCAGAGGCAATTTTCAGCGACGCGGGTAAAGCAGAAGTTAAAGCTCTCGTAGAACACTACATGGGAAACGCAGCACTCCTCCGCACAGCTTGTACCGAGCTCGGACTCAAAGTATTCGGCGGCGAAAATGCTCCTTACGTTTGGGTGGCATGCCCAGAAGGACTCACTTCATGGGACATGTTCGACAAGATGCTTTCAGAAGCCAATGTTGTCATCACTCCAGGTTCAGGATTTGGCGCAGCAGGTGAAGGCTACTTCCGCATCTCAGCATTCAACTCACGTGCAAACGTCGAGGAAGTTTGCAAGCGCCTCAGAGCACTTCTCTAAAAAGGGCTGCTAACCATTTCTTTCAAAGGCAGAGCTTTAGCTCTGCCTTTTTTGATCGTATTTAAAGCGCCAGCATGCACAAGTTTCTTCCTTGGTCCAGAACTAAAATAAGGCACCTCTCATCTAGCCGGCCCAATGACTCTTGGCCATTGACAGACTTCACAATGCCAACTGAACGACAGCAATGCCACAGGGTTCTAGGTCTCCTATGATCAATCTATTTGCTACTTCTGCATCCAGCCATTGATGCGCTCCAGCAGGGATAACAACTTCTAAGTTATACGCCGCTTCAGTTGGATTGAAATTGAGAACTACCAAAAAAGCTTCATCACTTTCTCGGTCGTGTCGAAGAAATGCATAGATACTTTGCGCCACTTGTTCATCGCCCGCTTTAAATCTAGGGTTATCAATATTTGCTGAATTGAGGCCATACACACCGCCACGAACAAAGGCCGGTTCATCCATCAGAACTAACCATTCCGCATACCATTCTCGTAGATCTTTCTGCTCCTTGCTTAGCCCAGCTCCATCGTATGCACAGCCATTCACCCATTGTGAAAGCGCGGGTAGTGCTCCATAATCAAAAATGCTGCTCCGCCCGTCCTCCTTGGCAAAACCTACATCACCTACCTCACCTACCTCTTGCCCATTATAGAGCATAAATGGCCCGGAACCTACTGCGGAGAGAAAGGCTGTCACTACCTTGCCCATCTTGGCTCCGTGCCCCCCCCAATGGTGGCTAGAACTAAGGCGAACCTCATCGTGATTTTCACCGTAGCGCAGCATCTTTTCAAGACGAGTTTTCGCCCAAAGCACCGCATCTAAGTCAGTTACATTACGCCCTTCCTCCACCACACTCTTTACCAGTTCGTAGCTATCCCCGTCGTAAACCGTGTCAAATCCGTTAGCCAGTAGCGCTTTCAACACATTACCATGTGTCACCTTAGCTGGATCTCCATCATAGGCCTCAGCAATGAAATAACATTGCTTATCTCTCAAACGCGCGCGGCGTGTCGACCAAGCCCAGAACTCCATCGGAATCATGTGTGCCATATCACAGCGAAACCCATCGACGCCCATTTCCTGCCAATACGACAAAATAGCATCCATTTTCACCCACGTGTCTGGCACGTCAGCTAGCGGGGCTAAAGTATCTGGAAGACCATGCGTACCACGACCAGTGGTGTAATCGTGACCGTAGTTGAGTTTCACAGTTTCATACCAATCGCTCAGACTAGGCTCCCAAGTCGCTGCATTGTTGCCGGTCACACGCCCCTGACCTTCTGCGGAAAATACACCATTAGGCAAAACCATCGGTCCCTCTCCCTCTAAATAATAAAAATTGTTATTCCACTCGAAAAATTGATTTTTATCATCTTGGTCGCCAAAATTGAGATCTGGATAAATGTCACTATGGTAACTTCTTGCCACATGATTTGGCACAAAGTCGATGATAGTCTTCAGCCCCAACTCGTGACATCTGTCTAGCAGTTCAGAAAATTCCTCCAAACGATTTTCAGGCTCTATAGCGTAATCGGCGCAAACATCAAAGTAGTCACGAATCGCGTAAGGACTGCCCGCCTTGCCTTTGACCAAGACTGGAGAATCCGCGGGGATCGCTGGATATGCAGTTGAACTCACTTGCTCCAATACTCCGGTGAGCCAGATATGGGTAAACCCCATTTCTTTGATAGAGCTCAGGGCTACCTTCGTGATTTCTTCAAATTTTCCGCAGCCATTTTGCTCAATAGTTCCACCTTCAACACTGGCTGTATTGGTGTTGCTAAAATGCCTTACGAAGAGCTGGTAAATACTTATTCTCACTATGAGATTACACTCTCACTTAATCTTTTCAAAATAAACATAAATAGTCTAACAGTCATTTAATTCAATGGGAGGACGCAAGCGCCAATACGCTGCTAACAAACTACCAATCAAACAGTGATAAAGAGCTGATATAGCACAGGGTGTCATCGCTAGAGTGGAGAAATGATCCCTCGCTAGCTTCGAGCCCAAACCAGAATTCTGCATTCCTACTTCGATGCACAGCGTCCGGCAACTACGTTCCTCCAGCTTCAAAAGCTTTGCCACCAGATAGCCCAGCGCAAAACCTAAGAAATGCAAGATAAAGACTGCTGGCAACAAACTGGCAGCGTACTCGACAATCGACTCTTTCTTCAGACCTATCACCCCACCCACAATGAGCACAATCACTAGAACTGAAATCACTGGTGACACTGCTTTCACTTTATCTAACTTCCCCTTGAAGAAATGATTAAGAAAAACTCCTCCCACCACAGGAAGTAGAACAATGGTCACCATCGACCAAATCATCGCTCCCGCATCCACATCTAAAATGGCACTCGCATAAAACTTCGTCAGATAAGGAGTCAGCACCACTGCCAGAAAAGTCGAACACATCGTCATCAGCACACTCAATGCCACATTGGCTCGTGCCAAATAGCAGATCACATTACTAGCTGTGCCTCCTGGGCAACAACTCACTAGAATAACACCGAGCTTCAGCATCGGCTCTAGGTTAAACAACGTAGCCACCGACCAGCCAATAAAGGGCATGATGATAAACTGCGCAGCCACTCCCACAAAAACTTGCTTGGGTGTTTTCAAGACAGCTTTAAAGTCAGCCAAGCTCAGCGTGATTCCCATCCCGAGCATTATCACACCTAGACCAGCCGTCAGTAATTTCACCGACGTCCCCGGCACCACTCCTGTCAGAAACCAAGTAAAAGCTTCAGGCTGAAACCAAGCCCAAACAACTCCAAGTATCGTCCAGAGCCAAAATAGGTTCGTGCATGTTGCAAGGATTTTCATAAAAGTTGAGTTCTTATGCTAGAAGTTACTGAGTAGGTCAAGCGGTGCTTGTTAGCAGCACCGATACCTCCTAACCTCTCTATAGGCTACAGACTAGAGACCTCTCTCGCTATGGATAAAACTCTGATAGAAATCGACACATTCATTACTTACACTCTCGCCATCTTGGTGTTTTTTATCGGAATGCACTTGAACCAACGGTTCAAATTTCTGCGTGAGTATAACATTCCTGACCCAGTCACTGGCGGCATCATAGCTTCTGTTATTAGCTTAGCTCTCTACCTCTTTGCCGATTTTGAGCTCGAGTATAACCTCCATTTTCGAGACATCCTGCTGGTTTATTTCTTCACAACCATCGGACTCAACGCTCGATTTTCTGACCTGAAGAAGGGAGGCAAGCCATTGCTCATCCTGCTCGCTTTGACCATGAGCTACATGGTCATTCAGAATATTGTGGGCGTCTCTGGAGCTATGGCTATGGGTTTACCGAAGGCTATGGGAATCATGGCTGGCTCGGCCTCACTGATCGGTGGCCATGGCACAGCAATTGCGTGGTC
>NZ_JBDOPO010000051.1:0-2277 GCF_039830215.1 Rubritalea sp.
CTTGATAGAACAAGACGCTGCACCCAACTGATGACCAGCTGGAGAGTCCTACTTACATGACAATTTTCACATCACATAAACCCGTAAGTACACTGAGTGGTCATCAGTCGGTGTGCTTTACGTTCTCCAAAATGAAACATTTATCCATAGCCATTCTATTGCTGCCCTTTTTTCTTTCAGCACAAGCTGGCGAGAAATTAACTCACCCTCCAATTAAAGATTTGTCGGACAAAGGTGCAAAAGGGTGGAATGATTTTATTTATGATGTCAAAGGTGCTTCAGCACTAATCGGAATTCTTGAAGACTCTAAGGATAGTTTTGAGGTTAGGCTTAGAGATTGCAGGAAGTCTGTAAACGGACCTATGATGTCCTTGGCTCCCTCGCATGTTGCAACCTTTCAACTGAAGACTGACAAAAACGGCTATCTTACATGTGCATTATTTAAATTTACTGATAAAATTTCTTGGCTTCAACTATCGACTCAGAAGAATGGATCCGTTCAGTATTGGGTTTCCAATGAAAAATCATTGCTTGATAACTTTAAGAAACTGGCTTCTAAGTAACAATCAGGAGAACAAGACGTCGATCTCAACACCTGACCCTTGCCGTGGATAAGATTATATGACTATTCAACCACCAACCCAGAGAATGAAGTTCACATACGGTTAGGTGTGAGGTGACTTCGTCGTTCGGCAAAGAAAACAATCCGTGCCACCGCTTTAGCATGAATTACGTCATCGTCATCGCCATACTCGCAACGCCCGTTGTCTTGGCGATAGTCACAGGCTCAATCCTGCTGAAAAAAGCACTCACGAAACCCGTAATTCTCCCCGAAGAGATTGCTTTGGCAGCGGCATGGGTTTTCATCGTTGGAAGCTTGGTTTGGCTCGGAGTTTTTCTTAGCGAGTCAACTCTCCTTGGTTTTGGCGCACCGTGGACTTGGATAACAGCCGCCCACTTCGCATTTGCTGGTTTCGGTGCACTAAGCATCACATCATTGTCATGCCGAATGGTATCGAGCCAGCGTTCGTTAAAGGTCCTTAGGGGCCTCCTAATTGCCCACCCTATAGCATACTTGGTGACTGCGGCTGGTATTCTTGGTTTTCGCTTCTGTGACGAGATCGCATCAGCGAGTTACGCGGTTATCTTTGTTGTGCAGTTGAGCGCGGTTGTCTTTGGGCGGCCTACCCGAATCTCCCGCTCTCCAATGCTTCTTGCTGTTGTATCTCTAAGCGTGCCATTGGTGACTATGGTGCCAGCGATAGCTTGGGCATGGGGCAGGCCGATTTTCGATATGGCCGACATGGTTCGTTATCATGGCATTGTAAATGCGGTTGGGCATGTTGGACTTGGATTCGTTGCCTTTGCATGGGGGCGACCGCAATCACACTCTATCCAACAGGGCACCACATCCTAAAATGAAGATATTTAGCTTTCACCTTTTAGAGACCACAGCAGCTACTACGCTAGGAGCCTTTTTTCGTCCACCGGCGAAGAACAAAATCTCTGGATTATGCCATGCGGAATGTATGTCAGCGATGACCTTGGGGTCGCCCATATTATCACCTGAGCGAATGCAATTGAGGAAGCTCGCCATGTTCGCTCTTTGGGAGAATGAGGAAGCCATTGATGCCTTTCTTGCAGATACGAGGCTCGGCTGTAAACTTGCCGAAGGTTGGCATGTGCGGCTACAGTCCCTCCGCCAATGGGGGCAGTTTTCTGAGTTTGATAGTCTGCCTGAGCCCGTTGTTAATACAGATCCCGAGCAGCCGATTATCGCGGTAACGCTAGCGCGATTGAAACTTCCAGAGGTCTTCCGGTTTATCCGCTGGGGCAGGCCTGTAGAGGAACTTGTGAGAGATAACCCTAATACTACCTTAGCCATGGCTGCAATGCGCCCTTCTCGCACATTCAGCACGTTTTCTGTTTGGCGCTCCCAGCGCCACATGACTGATATGGTTCACGGTAGAAATTCTTGTCCAGGGGCAAACAGGCACGCCAGTGCCATGAAAGAAAGAGAACGAAAAGATTTTCATCACAAATTCACTACGTTTCGCTTTCGGGCTGTATCTGAGCACGGAACGTGGCTAGGAAAGAATAACATCATCCCAAAAGAAACAGCCGAACAAGACGGTGCTGGACAACGTCGCTAACGCGCCGCGCCAGACCTCATCGTTCGGTAAGAGAATGGATAAAATAGAAAAAACAGTTTCCCGAGACCCCAAAGACAGTAAGAGCAGTCTGGTCTATCCCAATTCGATATTTCTATGTCTTAGT
>NZ_JBDOPO010000019.1:0-9826 GCF_039830215.1 Rubritalea sp.
TTCGGTATTAAGCACAGTGCAACTTAGTCCAGTATGCCTTGGATTCTAGCCGTTTTGTCGTTTGGGAAACTAAAGTCGGCCAGCCCAGAAAGATCACGATGGCAGAGTCCTCTACCAAGGACCAGCCGCAGCCAAAATTGCACACTATTGGCTATGATAAGCCAAGTGATAAGATTGACACCTCGGCATCCTTTGCCTCCTTTAAGGGCAAGCGTGAGTCAAATTATACTAATTACTTTATCAGCATATCCCAAAACTGTTCTCTGTCAGGAATGGAAGTGTGACTGATCTCGCTCAACATGGCTTTCTCATGGTCCATACAGATGGAAAGGATTTTGGCAAGCGCTGCAAGTAAATGACCACAGATGAATCTCGATCGCGTCGCTATTTACGGTAGTCCGGCTGGTGGGCAAAGCTCAACGGGGACCGTTCCCTTTCATGGAGGCTTCTCCAATGCCGCAACCTTGGACTTTAGTTGTCACGCTAAGAGCTTGGATAAAACCTAGTGGAATGAGCAGCGGATCGGTTGGCCCACACTATCCTTAAAAATTAAATATAACTAATGCCCACAAACTGAAGGGCGCGCTGAACCTCACCTTTGATCAAGTCGACCGCAATGTAGACCCAGCATCCACCATGCGAGTGGCCAATGCTCAAAACTATTTCAAATCCATTGCTATTCTCAACGGAGTCCATGAATCCGGGGAAAGCCTCGTGCTAAAGTTGCAACGGTTCCAAAAGAACTTCGGAAGCAAGTAGCTTTTCGTTATAAAAAAAGCTTCACGGGTAAATCCCATGAAGCTTCTTGAAAGTGTGTCTCGAAAGAGAATTAGCCAAGTGATGGCTTCTTCGCGCGACGAACAGCACCAAAACGCTTTTGGAATTTGTCGATGCGTCCTTCTGTATCCACAAATGTTGACTTACCTGTGTAGAACGGGTGAGTGTCAGCAGTTACGCCCATTGAGATAACGTAGTACTCTACGCCGTCAATAGTTTCTTTGTTTGCGGAAGTCGCGGTAGAGCGTGTGAGGTAACGCTTACCGGATGTCATGTCTTGGAAGATTACTGGGTGGTAATCAGGATGAATATCAGCTTTCATAGTCTTGATAAGGTTGTGCCACGTTTCCAACGCGGCGGGATGGGGAGAATGCAAAGATTGCCTAGCTTGTCAATCTTTTACCGAGCTTAGGCCATGAACTATTCGGCTAACACCCAGAGCTGCGCAATAACTTGCTGCAGCATTGTTCCTGAGAAGTCTATGAATTCGCTGAATAGGCTCAGCCAATGGGTCACATAGCTTTTGAAATTTAACCCACCTGGTACCAAACAAAGCATTGTCGCGAGTAGTAAAACATTCGCCATATAGATAAGCACTGCTGAGAAGAATGTGCCGTTCTCCTTAAGATCAGGTTGGTCTCTGGGGATCATCCAGATAGTCCAGGCTAGATGGAATGTCCATGTGGCTCCGATCGCTAAGTAGAGCGCGTAATCGTGGTATGGGATGATCCAAAAAAGGCGTAGAAGGCCAGAAATAAATAGGACGATAAACGACCAAAAGGGGACGAAATAAGGGGAAAGGGCAATGAGTATATTGGACTTGTTCGTCATCACATAGCCGCCCTCTAGAGTGACATTGAAACCCGAAACCTTACCTCCACAAATGTAGATGAAAATCACGTGAGTCAGCTCGTGGCCAAGCACATAAAGATAGAGAAAGAAGTTGCTCAGAAGTTTTGAATAAAACCAACCGCACATTAGAAAACAGCCAGTGAAAAAGAAAATGAAAGGGCGTGAGCGGAGTAGCTCCATCCAGAAATGTGATTTTCCCGTGTGATCAGTAATGGTGAACAGCGCTAAGGTGCTAATCGCACTGGGTAACATCAGCAGGATGGCGTAAATTGAACGTAGTATCAGTTGCCCCGTCGGGAGCGAGTAGTCTTCCTCATAAGTGTCGGCTATTGCTGCATGAACTGAGGTCAACCCTTGGCGTCTCCAGCTACGCTGGTTTGCTCGTTGGTGGGCTCGCTTATTAGCGCCCTGAATCGATTCCCATAAGCTCGGGCGCTGAGCACGGCGGGCTGCACCGTGAGAACGGCGGCGTGGGGCGGTTTTTCGTTCGCGGCGTGACATAAGATGAAAAGGAATGTCTAAGGTTCCCTAATTAATTAGAAAAAGCAACTGTGGAGTGCAATACTCCAATTCGGGTGATAGCCACTAATTGTAGAACGTTTTGTAGTGACTCTGAACTGTCGCTGATGGCTTAACGACTATGGTAGTGTTCCATATTTCAAGCTCACTCGTAGAGTTTAGAAGTAGTTGTGTTTCCCCCAACCAATGTAGTCGACGTGCTAAGTGAGCGCTCATGTGCGTTAACTTCAACGCATCTTTTTGACGCGAAACAGATTATAGTTTTGGAAACACAGCCATCCCATAGGCTGATCGATTTTTAAGAGGTAGCTGGCGGTCGATCCCACTTAGGATCGGCCTGATGAAATATAAACCAGCCAAGGACAAGTTGCCTGTGCTCACTCAGCTCAGCAAGCTCATTCCTCCAGATCTAGTCAGTAAGCTAGCTAGCAAACACGGCATAGATAAACAAGCTCGAACATTTACAGCATGGAGTCATGTCGTAAGCCTGCTCTTCACGCAACTCACGCACTCCATAGGACTCAATGATGTTTGCGACACACTGCGTATTCATTCACGTTGGCTAGGTAGCCTTCGTGGAGTCGTGGCCCCTACCCGAAATACTCTTTCTCACGCTAACAAGACCCGCAATAGCGACATGATGCAGGATTTATTTTGGGCTGTTCTTTCCGATCTTGAAAACAAGACCCTAGGAGGATTCGGCCTTCGATACAAAGGATTACCAAGAAGGTTCAAAAAGGCGATTTACGCGGTCGATTCCTCTACGATAGCTCTGGTAGCAAACTGCATGAGTTGGGCAAAGCATCGCCGCCGTAAGGCTGCCGCGAAGCTCCACCTTCGTCTGAACCTACAGAGCTTTCTGCCGTCTTTTGCTATTATCGAAGAGGCTAGCCACCACGATGACACCCGCGCGCCAGCTCTCTGCGCTCACCTTCAGGAAGGCGAGATTGCTTTATTCGACAAGGCCTATGTGAACTTTACTCATCTCTAAGGCCTTTGCAAACGGGGAGTCTTCTGGGTGACTAGAGCCAAGGACAATATGGCATACACAGTGCGCAAAAAGCTGCTAAAGAAGCCCAATGGAAATATTTTGCGTGATGATCTCATCCTTTTAAAAACTCCAAAGAGTAAGGAGCAGTACCCGACGCTACTGCGCCGAGTTGAGATGATTGTGACCATTGACGGAAAGCAAAGGTGATGGTCTTTATCACCAACAACACGGACTGGGCGGCAAGCAGCGTGGGAGACCTCTATCAGGCACGCTGGGGTATCGAAGTTTTCTTCAAGCAAATCAAACAGACCCTACAAGTCTGTGATTTTCTAGGACACAGTAAACATGCGATACGCTGGCAACTATGGGCAGCCCTGCTCCTCTACGTCTTGATGCGTTTCCAAGGTCAAATAGCGGATTGGTCTCATAGTTTTTCACTTCTACTCGCGATAGTTCGAGGAGTTGTATGGGACTGAATAGACCTAATGAGCCTGCTCAAATCCTATGGGGCAGCACGCGGGCAGGAAGCCTGTAAATAGAGAGAGTCTCTTCTGAAATTCAAAAAGCGAAGTCGCCGAATCGGTCAAAAAAATAACGCTAACTCAAGGATTACAGCTACCTATTGAGTTGCTATGGGATGACTGTGTTTTGGAAAGGGTGAGTCAGTCGGCAATGTTGGCATGACTAAACGTCATACAAACCATAGGCTAGCCACTACAGTTATTGCAACTTGATGCCTTAGCCAAGCCGGTTTCTTTCAGTCAAGGCCGCCGTCCCCCCTCGGGTTTCAGTTCCTTTGGAATTATCCATTGTGTGATGGTGCATTTGCCGATATCGCGCTGCAGTTAGACATTCTGGCTCACGCGTGCTCCAGCCAATGTTGCAATTACTTTTAGCAACGGATTTCTCGTTAGAGAAACTGGCAAATTCAAAGTACTAAAAACTATTTTCTAATAAATGTAGGCTGACTTGCTACGCAGCTAGGAACCTTGATCAGTGCATGAATTCCGTGATTGTAATTTGCTTCATAAACGGAAGCTCCGAGTGGAATCGAGGCTGAATCTGATTGTCCAGCAAGATTGATAGGCTGCTCAACCGTGTCGAAGCTTACGTTTGAGGATGAAATGTTGGCGCTGTATCCCAGTAGGGTCGTACATTCCAAGCGAATGGCTTTATCGTTAGATATGCAAGTTGAACGCGTTCTTTAGACAGTATCCTCAAATCTATAGCAGCTATTGAACTGAAGGCTGTTAGTGTTTTCGCATAGTTCTTATATTGTGAATCTATGGTAGCCACAAGATCCAAGATTATATAGTTAGAAGATGAGTATATTTCGTACTAACCGGTTAGGGAGAATTGATGTGCTGTGGGAACTGGTCAGACCCATAGATAAAAAAAGAACCTCACCCGTTTGACCGGATGAGGTTTTGAAAGAATTGGCGGACTCCATTACTGGTTAGTCACTCAAATCCATAGTTTATTTGGAGCATTATCACATTTGGAATGTGCAGCATTGTGTGAAAATCACATGTATAGCAGCTCATTGCCAAATGTTGTTATTGCTGCGGGTTAAACTGCAACCACTTTGTTTGCGCAAGGGCCCTTTTGGCCTTCACCTACTTCGAACTCAACAGCTTGGCCGTCGTTCAATGAAGCGTATCCGCCGTCAGACTGGATTTCTGAATGGTGAACGAACAAATCGTTACTACCGTCATCAGGTGAAATGAAGCCGTAGCCTTTGTCTGCGTTGAACCACTTTACTGTACCTTTACTCATGTTATCTTGTTAATTATTTCGGTGAGATTTTAAAAATCACTACTCCAATTCACCGCTTGGGGAGTGAGTCGACTTGAATCTATGATTGTTCGTCGTAGGTATCGATAAAGGTATTTTCGTTTTTAGCGAGAGGAATTTTACCAACTTGCTCCTTTTTAGTGTTTTGAGCTTGGTTTCGCTGGGATAGAGCTTCTTTTTTAGAGATGAAACATGGTTCGAGTTGATCAATGTGCTTCGAGCCAGTTGTTGCCTGTGCCAGAATCAGCTTTTGCGGGGACTCCGTGGGGGAGGGCTAGGGCGCTTTCCATTGCTTTGGTGATCAGTGGGATAAGTTCTTCTTTTTCGTCGAGAGCTAGGTCGAAGATCAGTTCGTCGTGCACCTGTAGGATTATTTTACTGCGGTAGTTGCCGTCGCGCAGGAGGGCGTCGACTTTGATCATTGCGAGTTTGATCATATCAGCACCCGTTCCTTGGATTGGGGTGTTGATCGCAGCGCGTTCTGCATTTTTGCGGATCATGCCATTGCGTGAACTGATGTCTCGAAGGACGCGGCGGCGGCCACCAAGTGTCTCGACATAGCCATTTTTCTCTGCCTGTTTCATGGTGTTGTCCATGAAGGTCTTGATTGCTGGGTATTGTTCAAAGTAGGAATCGATAATGCTGGCTGCTTCGGCGCGCGGGATTCCTAGTCGCTGGGAGAGTCCAAAGGCGGAGATGCCGTATATGATACCGAAGTTGACCATCTTGGCCGCCGATCGCATGTCGCGGGTGACTTCATCGAGGTTGACTCTATAGACGCGTGCTGCAGTAGCGGTATGGATGTCGAGGTCTTGCTGGAAGGCTTTGATCATCGCTTCATCTCCAGCTATAGCGGCCATGACGCGGAGTTCCACCTGCGAATAGTCACAGGCGAGTAGTGTGAAGTCCCCGCTGCGTGGGATGAAAGCCTTGCGGATTTCGCGACCCGCTTCGCTTCGTACTGGGATGTTCTGCAGGTTCGGATCTGAGGATGCTAGGCGGCCAGTGGCTGTCATTAGCTGGTGCAGGTGGGTGTGGATACGCTGATCACTCGGGCAGATATGCTCGGGGAGGGCATCAACATAGGTGGATTTGAGTTTGGACGCTTCCCTGTATTCAAGAATGTTGGCCACGATCGGGTGTTTTGGCGCAAGCGCTGAGAGAGTGGATTCGTCTGTCTTGAATTGGCCAGTTTTGGTTTTCTTAGGTTTCTCAACGAGTTCCATTTCTCCGAAGAGAATTTCCCCGAGTTGCTTGGGTGAATTGAGGTTGAATTCTTTGCCAGCTTGTTCGAATATATCAGCCGTGAGGGTCTGGAGCTTGTTGCCGAGAGTTTCACCAATCACTTTGAGGCTCTCGAGGTTGACAGAGATTCCTTCGTGTTCGATGCGGACAAGGACTGGTAGAAGGGGGGACTCGATATCGTAGAAGATCTCGGATTGACCAGATTCTTCAAGCTTTTCGGCCAGTACTTCAGCGAGTTGGAAGGTGACGTCGGCATCCTCGCAAGCGTAGTCGGTGAGGGCTTCGGGCGGGATGACCGACATGTCGATGTATGCCTTTTTCTTTTTAGTGGGCTTTTTCTTCTCTACCTTCTTTTCAGCAAAGCTGAAGAGGTCGTCATCGGTGCTAGCCTCCTCGATTTGTTTTTCCACTTTCTTAGCGACTTCGCTGAGTTTGATGGGTGTGTAGCCGAGCATGGACTCAGCTAGGTAGTCCATGTTGTGGCGTTGATCCGGCTCGACCAGTGCGTGGGCTAGCATGGTGTCGAAATAGGGTGGAGTAGTCTCTAGTTCCTGAGCGAGTAGGACGGAGATGTCATACTTGAGGTTGTGGCCGATCTTGGTTGCCTTTGAGGTAAGCGCTGGACGCAGAGCTGCGAGAATGTCGGCTACACTCAGTTCCGCTGATGGTGCGACGAAGTAGGCTTCACGGGTTTTCCAGCTGAGAGCTACACCTAGGATTTTTGCGGTGCGCGGGTTGAGCGATGTTGTTTCTAAATCGAAACAGAATAGGTCTTGCTGGTTGAGGAGTTTGGTTACTTTCTCAAGAGCTGCGGCTGTGTTGACTAGAGAGTATTGGGTCTTAATGTCAGAGAATGTCTTGAGCTCAGCGGAAAGAAGCTCAGGTTGCTCGGATGATGCCGAAGAGGAGCTGTGGCCACGACCAGACTGGAAGTCATTTCCGTAAAGACGTTTACCGAGCGCGCTAAATTCGAGCTCGGTGAAGAGTGACTTCACAGCGTCATCATCACGGTTTTCAAGAACGAGTTCCTGGAAAGTTGTCACGACCGGAACATCGAGAATAATAGTAGTAAGGGTCTTAGAGAGCAAAGCTTGCTCCTTGTTGTTCTCTACATTTTCTTTCTGTTTGCCTTTGAGTTGATCAGTGGATTTCAGTAGTTTTTCGACAGAGCCGAACTGCTTGACGAGTTTCTTGGCTGTCTTTTCACCAATACCGGGGACGCCGGGGATGTTGTCCGAAGCGTCACCCCAGAGCGCTAGAATGTCTATTACCTGTTTAGGGTCGTCAATAAGCCATTTTTCTTGAATGGCAGGGACATCGAGAAGCTCGACGTCAGACCCTTTCCGACCAGGTTTCCACATGGTGGTGGTGGGACTGACCAGTTGGGCGTAATCTTTATCCGGAGTCACCATATAAGTGTGAAACGAGCCGTTTTGATCCGCTTTATGTGCAAGGGTGCCGATAATGTCGTCAGCTTCGAAGCCTGGAATTTCAATCACTGGGATGTTGAATGCCTGTAGTAAGCGCTTCACTTCTGGGATTGCTTTGGCGAGATCCTCAGGCATGGCGTCGCGCTGGGCTTTATACTCAGGGAAAATCTTGTGACGTGGAGTAGGCTCTTTGGTATCGAAGGCTACCCCGAGGTGGGTTGGCTGTTGCTTGTCGAGAATATCAAGCAAGGTATTCATGAAGCCAAATACCGCAGAGGTGTTCATGCCTTTGCTGTTATGGATAGGGGTACGTATGAGCGCGAAGTGTGCACGGTAGACGAGTGCCATGCCGTCTAGAAGGAAAAGACGATTTTCAGGTGGAGCCATGGGCGCAGCATGAGCAGCGAGCTGGAGAGGTCAACATTTATAGAGAGCTGGAAAGAGGTTTTAGAGCTGTGATTCCAAAAGAATGAACTGGAAAGCAAAAGAAGAGCTGATAAGGAATAGCCGTAATGAACTCTTCATCCTTTCTTATGATCTTGATTTTTGTGGCAATCGGTTACGTTGCTCATCCGATTGTATTACCTTTCGTGGAGGATAAATTGCCAAAGCCTCAGGTGGTGCAGAGTGGCGAAGTTGATGAGTTGCTAACTGCAGAAGAAGTTCCAGTAGCTAAAATTGAACCATTAGTTACAGTACTTGATGAAGCCGAGGATGCGAGCGTTAGCCCTCGTATTGTGGAGGAGGCTACCGAGCCTGAGTCAATGTTGAATGGTGTGGTTGAAGATGTGGAGGTTGAAGTTACTGAACGTGATGAGATGAGCGAGGCGCAAGTTGTTGCTGCGATGCAGAAAAGTATCAAGGCTGGAGAGGTAAATGAGTTTGGCTATGATGAAGTAGTCGCTTGGGAGTTTGCTGGCGATGAAGGATATGATGGTTCAACCTACCAAGTGGGCCTGGTCTTCGTTAGAATGACGACAATTTTCGGGCTCAGTGAGCAAAAAGTAAAAGCACTATGTGAAGATGGCGCTGTCGTGAAGTGGCTGTGGGCTGCTTCAGGGGTGGAAATTGAATAGTGAGGTCAGTTTGGAGCAAAATGATCCGCTTGAGTGAAGGTTTTCACTTGGGAATGAGAGGTTATCCTAGTTGAAATGCAGCGAGTCATGTGGACTGCTGCATTTTTTTGTGTCTATGGAGCTTAAATTGTTGAATTCTTGTTGCATGTGGTTGTTTTAGAGTAACTGGGGGGTTCTCCAGTGAGTTATGGTTGAGAATTGTGCGGTGATTAATCGGGAGCTCAATAAAAAGTGAAAAGAACGGCAATTTATTTTTGACAGTTGGTCGGGAGTTGCTAGTTTGCGCCCGCCTTCCTAGGTCAACTGACTGCGGAGGGGAAATACATCGGTAATCTTGCTCTTGTAGCTCAGCGGTAGAGCGCGTCCTTGGTAAGGACGAGGCCGGCAGTTCAAATCTGCTCAAGAGCTCCATTGCTGATTATCATTTCTTGCATCCGGCAAGTCTAAAATCTAAAGCGCAAAATATCTAAAATTATGGCTAAAGAAGCATTCGAAAGAAATAAGCCGCACGTGAACGTCGGCACAATCGGCCACGTTGACCACGGTAAAACTACCCTCACGGCGGCAATCACAAATACACTCGCAGAGACAGGTGGAGCAGAAGCTAAGGCTTATGACGAAATCGATGGGGCTCCAGAAGAGCGCGAGCGTGGCATCACAATTTCCACAGCACACGTTGAGTATGAGACTGAGACGCGTCACTATGCGCACGTTGATTGCCCAGGTCACGCTGACTACGTTAAAAACATGATCACAGGTGCGGCACAAATGGATGGAGCAATCCTCGTTTGTTCAGCAGCTGACGGTCCAATGCCGCAAACGCGTGAGCACATCCTTCTTGCTCGTCAGGTTGGTGTTCCAGCGATTGTTGTCTTCCTTAATAAAGTTGACCAAGTGGACGACGAAGAGCTTCTTGAGCTCGTTGAAATGGAGATTCGTGAGCTCCTTAGCGCGTACGAGTTCCCTGGTGATGATATCCCAGTTGTTATGGGGTCTGCTCTCCTCGCTCTTCAGGGTGATGCTGATCAGAAGGCTAATATTCACAAGCTTATGGAGGCTGTTGATTCGTACATTCCTGAGCCAGAGCGTCCGGTTGATCAACCGTTCCTTATGCCTGTTGAAGATGTGTTCTCGATCTCTGG
>NZ_JBDOPO010000243.1:0-2267 GCF_039830215.1 Rubritalea sp.
ACATTCATAAGCAATATATGCTAAGCGACATAAGCACTGCAGCCCTATTACTTTAGTTGATTTAACTAATCAAAAATTATGGCAATACAAAAACACGACCTCATTCACGAACTCCCCGAGCACAGAGACACAATCCACGACCTTAAGGTGAGCAATGCTCATTTTGCTCATTTTGCTCATTTTGCTCGATTAGTTCCATCAGGTGGATAAAGAGATGCACCGGATTAAGGAGCACATCGAAACTCCCAGCGACGGCTACACACATCAGCGCAAGCACGACAGGCTAGCGCTGAAGGACAAGTTGCACCAAATGATACTCGCCTGCGAGACGCACCACAATCCATGGATGCTGCTGAGAATTTAAAATTCTCAGAGACTGATCATCGGGCCCCGCCACAATGGGGTACCGATTTTTTTTCACCTCACCCTCGGCTCACAACAGTGCACTAAACTCCACCACTCTAATTCAAGATTTCTACAACTACATACAAAAATAGAGAACGAAGCCGCCGAAATACACCCTTACGGCATTATAGCCAATGCATTCTTCATCACGTGTAAGAGCATTAGAAATAGCCCTCCCAACAGGAATTAGGAATAGCCCCCCGAATATCAACCAACCGCAGACCAAGAACAAGGAGCCCTCAGAGTCACGACCTAGATAATTATAGTCATTGAGCCAAGCAAATGGAATGATAAGCAGATGCACAATGCTGGCATAGATCAGAAATAGTTTAGCAATCAGCAATCCTAGCGTCTCTCTCTTTGGGTCTTTTTCAACGAGCACAGAACGATAGGAAATAGATCTCACTCCATTTCCCGGGGCCACAGGCTTCTGTCGACTATTGAGTTTACTTACCATGACTGAAGTTAGTTAAAAAAATCTGGTACAGGCATTAGGAAATCACGATTTTAGAAAGAACTGCGACGACAACACTCAAAACAAAATAGAAGGCTATGCCTACAAAGTAGACTTTCACCGCATCGTAGCTACGTGCGTCATCACGCAGAGTAAGTTGATTTGCGACAAATCTCCCCACGAGCACTATGGGTAAACCTGCTAGCGCTAGGCACGATAGTATTGGCACCAACCAGCTCAGTCGACTTTCCATATTATCGAAGGCTGAGACCAAGATCCCTCCAAAGTAGAGCAATGGAATAAACAAACCATGCACGAGCCATGCATACACATGGATCCACTTTGCTATAGCCCTACCCAAAGCCTCCTTTTTTGGGTCTTCCACTGTAGTGCTCATAGGGACACGAGAGCGATTGCTAAATCCCAGCACTCCATTTCCTGGATCTCTAGGTTTTGGCCGGCCATTGCGAAAATCGAACATAGATTTATTTGACAAGATCTCACTCTAATCTGCCATCATAAGATTAGTGAAAAAGTCTCTTCGATGCAGGTAAGTATTGGGGATGAATAACTAAAAAAACGAACCTCGTTGCAGTGTTCTAGAGGAAAAAATGAGTTCTCCGCGGCATCGGTAGGTTTTCTGACTCTTCCGTGCTTTCTGCGGTTAGATCCACTCCATTGAGTATCACCAGCCATTCGTAAACTTTCACCTTTTTCGCGGTAAAAGTTTCAGCGCGCTGGCTCTGAAATCTGCAACCTGAACACTGGAAACTCAATCCCCAGATTGCTCGTTCTAGGCCAATGACTCTTGACCAATGACCGCGTACTGTGCAAGCAATGCACTTGTGAGCGAGAAACAGAACATTTTAGGAATCACCAAAGAAGGTCTTACCGCATTTTTCACCGAGCACGGAGGTTCAGCCTACCATGCTGGTGAGGTGCTGGATGCCCTGTACCGTCGTGACGTCCGTGATTTTTCGCTCATCGGCTCCATTACCGAACGCTACCGCTCCCTGCTTACTGAGCATTTCACTGCCGAGCTCCCTAAAATCATCAAGGTCCAGGGCTCCGAGGACACCACGCGCAAGTATCTTTTCCAGCTCCACGACGGACGCTACATCGAGTCGGTTCTTATCCCTGCCACTCAGGCGGCAAATGGTGATCGCTCCGATCGCATGACTGTCTGCGTCTCCTCGCAGGTCGGTTGTGCCTATGGTTGCAAGTTCTGCGCTTCAGGGCTCGATGGCCTCACGCGTAATCTCAGCACAGCTGAAATCATCAGCCAGCTTGTCGCGATCGCCGAACACTCCAGCAAGACCATCACCAATGTCGTATTCATGGGCATGGGTGAGCCGCTCGCTAACTTTAAGAATCTAAATCCAGCGCTCGATATCATCACTGGCCACTG
>NZ_JBDOPO010000358.1:0-9790 GCF_039830215.1 Rubritalea sp.
CATTGATTTGACCTGCGAAATAGAGGTTCTCGACGCGCTTCGTCTCGAGTGTTGGAAGCAGCTGTGTTGGTGGACAGTAATCGTATTCTACCGCATATCCTGGACGGATAATTTCTGCTTTTTCCATCCCAGCAATCGAGTGGATAAAGTCGAGTTGGACATCATAAGGGAGAGAGGTCGAGACGCCATTGATGTAGCACTCTAGGCTGTGGCGACCTTCAGGTTCGATGAACACCTGATGGCGTTCTTTATCAGCGAACTTTACGACCTTGTCTTCAATCGATGGACAATAACGAGGGCCTACAGATTCAATCTTGCCGGAATACATCGGAGACTGATGAAGGTTGTTTGCTATGATGTCGTGCGTTTTTTGATTGGTATAGGTGATCCACATTGGGACTTGTTCCACGTGGAACGCTGGTTCACCAAATGGGTTGAGTGTGAATATGTCATTAGGGTCACGTTTGATGGTGTGGGCCATGTAGGAAAAGTGAGGCACTGCTGCGTCGCCATCTTGGCGCTCACACTTGGAGTAGTCTACTGATCGACCATTAATACGACAGGGTGTTCCTGTTTTGAATCGATCAATTTCAAATCCTAGATCCTTGAGGCTGTCGCTGACTGTGGAAATTCCATCCCCCATACGACCACCTATTTCATTCTTCAGGCCAACATGCATGAGACCACGCATGAAGGTTCCAGCTGAAAGCACCACGGATTTAGCGAGGATTTTCATTTGAAGGTTGGTACGTATACCATAGACCTTATCGTGTTGTACCAAGATTTCAGCCACGTTCCCTTGGTGGAGGTCGAGGTTTTCTTGCCCCTCGATGATGCGTTTCATACGGAATTGGTATGCTTTTTTGTCGCACTGAGCACGAGGGGCTCTTACGCTAGGCCCCTTGGTTGCATTAAGCATTCTGAATTGAATGGCAGTGGCATCAGTGTTGAGGCCCATGGCTCCACCGAGAGCATCTATTTCACGTACTATATGCCCCTTGGCTAATCCTCCAATTGCTGGGTTGCAGGACATCGCACCAATGGTATCGAGGTTCTGAGTGAGCATCGCAACGGAGCAGCCCAGTCGGGCAGCGGCCAGTGCAGCTTCTACACCAGCGTGACCAGCACCAATGACTAGGACATCGTATTCTTTCGGGTAGTGGAACATAGGTGCTGGAACTTACTACTGCGTCTTAGGAAGGCAAGCAGGGATTCCCAGAGTTGCATGTTCCACGTGGAACATGATGAATATGTTTCATGGTATTAATAAAATAGAAATTACTAAGACAGGATTAGCACTTGCGGGAAGTTCTAATAGCAGCTAAAGGCTAGAAAAACATCTTATTCGGCAGCAAAGATTTAGCACTAACTATTTAGTTACTATGGCAACTACTACAGATTACTCTCAGGCACCTATCAACAAGCAGCTTACTGCGGATGATAAGATAGACCTCTACAGACAGCTCGCGCGTATTCGTCGTTTTGAGCAGGCAACACAGAAGCCATATTCCCAGGGTAAAATGGGAGGATTTCTCCATCTCTACATTGGACAAGAATCTGTGGCAGTTGGAACAATCTCACTATGTGGAGCACACGATCACGTAATCACGGCCTACCGTTGTCACGCGCATGCTTTAGCTTGTGGCATGAGCATGGATGAATGCATGGCTGAACTTTTCGGTAAAGCTACTGGTTGCTCCAAGGGTAAAGGTGGTTCAATGCATTTCTTTGCACCTGATAAGAATTTCTGGGGCGGACACGGAATTGTCGGTGGTCAGACACCACTCGGACTGGGGTTAGCTTTTGGTGAGAAATACAAAGGTAACAAAGGAGCTTGTCTCTGTTATATGGGGGATGGAGCAATCAACCAAGGAGCTTTCCATGAATCACTCAACATTGCTGAGCTTCACAATGTGCCAGTGGTCTACATCATTGAGAACAACGGCTACTCAATGGGAACGAGTCAGAGTCGTTCATCTGCTTACAAAAATACTTTGGCACAACGTGCTGAAGCCTACGATATGGCGTGGGACACAGTGGATGGGGAAAACATCTACGAAGTTCGCGCTAAGACTCAGGAGGCGCTTGAGCGTGCTCACGAGCAAAGTAAGCCAACAGTTCTCGAAATCTTTACCTATCGTTACTACGGTCACTCTGTAGCAGATGCGAATCACAAGAAATACCGCACACCTGAAGAGATCGAAGACTACAAGAAGAATCACGATCCAGTTCTTCTCTGGCGCGCGCAAATTATAGCGGAAGGGCTTCTTACTGATGAAGAAGCGACGGCTATTGATAAAGAAGCGAGAAAAGCCGCCGCCGCCGCAGTAAAATTCGCTGAGGCCTCCCCTTACCCAACAATCGATTCAGTTTTTGAAGACGTCTACTGGGAGGTGGATAATAATACTGAAGCGGGTAACACCGGGCGCCACTTCTTCAACGACTAATTCCCTTTCACCTATAACAATTTAACCATTCTTTAAAATGAGAGAAATCGAATACAGAGAGGCACTCAACGAAGCTTTTGATGAGGAGCTTGCACGCGATGAGAACGTCGTACTTATGGGTGAAGAAGTTGCCCAATACAATGGAGCCTACAAGGTCACTAAAGGGCTTTGGGACAAATGGGGCGACAAGCGCGTCATGGACATGCCAATCTCTGAAGCAGGCTTCATTGGTATGGGTGTGGGTGCATCTATGCTAGGTGTGCGTCCCGTGATGGAGCTTATGTTCTGGTCATTCCATTCCGTAGCTTTCGACCAATTGGTCAACAATGCAGCAAACGTACGCTTCATGTCTGGAGGTCTGTGCCATTGCCCAATCGTGATGCGTGGCCCAGCAAACGGCGGTACTAACGTCGGTGCTACCCACTCACACACACCCGAAGGCTTGTTTGCTGCCTTCCCAGGCCTCAAAGTCGTATCCCCTGCTACAGCAGCGGATGCTAAAGGGCTAATGAAGTCTGCGATCCGTGACAATGACCCTGTCTATGTCATGGAAAGTACACTTCTCTACGGGGTCAAAGGACCTGTTCCAGATCCAGCTGACGGTGATTTCACCATTCCTCTCGGTGTGGCTGATGTCAAACGTGAAGGCGCAGATGTGTCCCTTATAGCACACGGTCAAAGCGTTCTCGTAGCTCTCTCTGCAGCTGAGATCCTTCAATCTGAGCACGGTATCAATGCTGAAGTGGTTGATCTTCGATCTATTCGTCCGCTTGACCAAGACACGATTATAAACTCTGTAAAGAAGACTAATCGTGCAGTTATCGTGGATGAGTCCAAGCCATTTTGTGGAGTTTCAGCACAGTTGATCACTCTGATCCAGGAATATGCATTTGATGATCTCGATGCCCCTATCAAGCGTGTGTGTTCACTGGATGCCCCTGCTATCTACTCACCGGCTGTTGAGCCTGAGCAGCTCCCGACATCAGCTAAGGTTGTCAAAGCTGTTTTGAGCATTTCGTAGAGTTTTGAACTCTTTCTTCCAAGGGCGGCTCTCAGGAGTCGTCCTTTTCTATATATTTAAGTCATCATATTATTATTTGCATGATATGTAGTGATAATTCAGAATGGGTAACTGAATTTTTCTGTAAAATTTATTTGTAAGATTCGATAAGCAAACTAACATTCGTGCTTATCTATGAAAACCGCACTTAAAATCCTAGCCACCGCTATGGTAGCAATGTTCTTCTCCTCCTGCAGCCAGCAGGCAATGTACTATGATGCCAGTGGTAACATAGTTTCTTCTACTGAATCTCTCAGTGCTGAGGGAAAAAATGTGGCTCCTCCGGTAGTTGAGTCAAAGCCTAAGAGAAAATGGTTCTGCTGTCCAGAAGACCAAAAGCCTAAAGCGAAAGTAGCTAAGGTGCGTAAGCCACGTGTTAAGAAAGCTAAAGCACAAGGCTGCACGAGCTGCCTCTCAGTATTCTGTCCTGAGCCAGGATGCTGTGGAACAGTAGGTGACGGTGTGCTATCACGCGCTACTATGCAAGGTGGTACTGGTGAGCCTCAGTTAGGCCTTATTCCGACCATGAAGACGCTTGCTCCTGAGCTTTAAAAGCTCACAATACGTTTAATTTTTCTAAAGAAAAACCCGCTAGGCATCAGTCTAGCGGGTTTTTTTTTGTATAAATTGTCTTCAAGCATACGAATTGTGGCACAAAAGATAGATATTCCTCTTGCCCATTACGAGAGTTTGAGTGAAATATGGGCACCGCAATAATTGCGGTGATCATTTTTAAGAATTTAGTTATGCCTATTAATATCGAAATGCCAAAGCTCTCAGACACGATGACTGAGGGCACACTTGTCTCTTGGCGCAAACAGGCGGGGGACACCGTCGAAATCGGCGATATCATTGCTGAGATCGAAACTGACAAAGCGACCATGGAGATGGAAGCATTTGACGAAGGCACCATCGTTGAAATTGTAGTTCAAGAGGGGACTAAAGCACCTGTTGGAGCTGTTCTTGCTGTCATAGCAGAAGAAGACGAAGATGTTTCCGTTGCTACACCCGCTACCGCACCCGCTGCCGCATCAGTGACAAAAGCGCCAGCCGTTCCTGCTCCTGTAACCGCGGCAGTTCCAACTCCCACTGTGGCAGCAGATGGCTCACGTCTTCGTGTTTCTCCACTCGCCCGCAAGGTTGCAGTAGAAAAAGGTGTCGATCTAACAACTGTTCAGGGCTCAGGTCCTAGTGGCCGTATTGTTAAGGCTGACGTTGAGTCAGCCAAAGCCGCACCCGCACCCGCACCATCCGCCCCGGCACCAAGTGCAGCTCCGGTGGCAGCCGCTGCTGCGCCACAAGGTATTCTTCCAACGGTTGGAGCAGACGACAAAGTCACTCCACTTTCTGGCATGCGTAAAATCATCGCCGAGCGTCTTCTTACGTCTAAGCAAACTATCCCACACTTCTACTTACACGTAGAATGTGACGCAGCGCCACTTATGGCATTACGTAAGCAGATCAATGCCCAGACAGAACAAACTGGTGGTAATAAGTATTCGGTTAACGATTTTGTAGTGAAGGCTATGATCAATAGCTGTGAGGAAGTTCCAGCTGTCAATGCCGCCTACAATGGCGACAGTATCGTAGAATTTGCCAATGTTGGTATTTCTGTAGCGATTGCAGTAGAGGACGGCCTAGTGACTCCAGTAGTCAAAACAGCACAGAACAAGTCACTTCTCGAGATTTCACAAGAAATTAAAGGCATGGCAAAGCGTGCTCGCGATAAGAAGCTTCTACCTAACGAGTTTGATGGTGGAACAATCACTATCTCTAATCTAGGCGCATGGGGGGTAGAGAGCTTTGATGCGATCGTGAACCCGCCGCAGGCGGCGATCGTCAGTGTTGGTGGCATTATTGAAAAAGCAGTTTCTATCAAAGGTGAGATCAAATCAGGCTTACGTATGAACATTGGCCTCAGCTGTGACCACCGCGTGGTTGATGGCGCAGTTGCCGCTACTTACCTCAATGCGGTGAAAAAATTCATCGAGCAACCAAGTTTGATGCTTCTGTAATTTTTCAACGTAAAATTTTATCCAATGGCGTGTATCATAATGGTGCATGCCATTTTTTTTAGTGAGC
This sequence comes from Rubritalea sp., assembly GCF_039830215.1. Classification (NCBI taxonomy): domain Bacteria; kingdom Pseudomonadati; phylum Verrucomicrobiota; class Verrucomicrobiia; order Verrucomicrobiales; family Rubritaleaceae; genus Rubritalea; species Rubritalea sp. The sequence continues at coordinate 5,590 of NZ_JBDOPO010000358.1, forward strand.
AGGGGGAGTGGAATGGGCTAAAACTCCTTGAATAATTTAGAAACTGTGTCCACTCGTGAGAAGTTCGATGATCAGGTGGCGCTGAAAAATTACAGCTAAGGTTATTAGACTAGCTGTGGTGGCTCCAATCAGAATGGGCACCCAAAACTTATGGTATTTATTTTGCAAGGGGTCTGAGAGCAATATAGCGTGATATTTGACAGTGAATATTTCCCTGTGGGCTCTTTCTTTAAGAAGGAAAAAACAGATGATGCCGACCAGAGTTCCCAAGGGGACAAAAAACATCATGACGATGGCTGCAAAACGAGCTGGCGTGCGCGACCAAGGCTCGTAGTTACGCATACCCCAACCCAGCAGGACAAAGACGACACTCACAATCAGTGTGCAAAAACTCATGAATTGTAGCAGGAGGTGATCAATGTCGGTGGAGAGCTTAAGAAACACAAGTGTTAGGACAGCAACAAAGCTTCCGCTGAAGAGATAAATCCATGCGACGGCCTGCACGCAAATCTCATCCTGTGAGTAGTAATTTCGAAGTTCTAAATCACTCATTTCAGATGTGTCGCGTGCTGACTGTTCTGGCGATTGATAGATACTTTTAGTCTCCATTGGAGAATAGCATGAGTAATTAATCTATAAGAATCAATGGTACATATGTTTGAAGAGGTTAAGATTATCGAAGCTTGAAAAAAAGTCACCAAGAGAGGTTGACCGCTGCAAATACATCCTTTAAATCAAAATCAACGCGCACAACAACGCACTAAAAATTATGGCTGCCTGGGGAACTAAAACATTTGAAGAAGATACTGCTAACGACTGGATTCAGGAGCTTATTGACTCTGAAGACGCACGTGAATTTCTCATTGAATCGCTTACTACCGATCCTGGCTATATTGAAGTGGATCAAGCGGCTTTAGTTCTAGCGGCGAGTGAAACTCTGATCGCTTTGCTTGATGAACCTCGTGCTGGTGTTCCAGGTGAGTTGGTTGACTGGGTTGGTGACAATGAATGTGACGATGTGAGTGACCTTCCTGAAGTTGCTCTTCCAGCTCTAGCTAGAGTGTTGGGTGATGAATCTGAACTGCGTGAAATTTGGTCCGATTCTGAAGATTTCGACGAATGGCTTGAGAATGTTGAGGCCATACGGGAAGTCATTGCACAAATGGCGCAACTCTAAATTATACGTTCAAAATTTTTTTAAAGACTGTCTTAGTGAGTGACTAATAGGGTCTTCCTGGTGTAATAGGGCTAAAAGGTCATGGTTGGTATTCCTTGGATTCAAACTGAAAGTGCAACGGTTCTATTGAAAGGCGGCTCAGTTGCTGTTTAGCTTAACACTCGTTCTATCGATCAAAACTGAAGCAGTACCAAATGTCATAGGCAGATTCAAAGTTCTAAAGAATATTCCCTAATAGGTTTAGGCTGATTCGCTACGCTGCTATTCTTTGGTTCAATACTGCCGGACTCAGGGCTTCCAGTATTTTCCTTGGCCGTCCGTTGAGCTCTGACTCAACGAACTTAAGATCCTTTCCTGTGGTTGTAGCAAAGCTGCTGCTTTTCGAGTAGTATTGCCGCACTTGGCCGCTAAGTTTTTCAACACCGCCTTTTTCCCAACTAGGATAGGAGGCGCAAAAATAACCTGCGGCTTCGCGTTCCTGGCAGAGCCTCACATGTCCTGCAAATTCAAGACCGTTATCATTGCCGAGGGTCACCACTCGATAAGCCTTTCACTTCTTGATGATTGCCCAGGCTGCGGAGGCACTGGTCTCATTCTCTAGATTACTCAACCATCTCGTTCATAGTTATTTAGGATAAAACGACCCCCTTAGCTTACTGCAATCGAATGCTATTACCTGTCTCCACAACGAGGTCTAGCGTCAACGATTGCGGGGCGCTCGTTCAAGCCTCTTCTATTCGGTATTTTGCTTCGCCTTGTGCCGAGTCTACATCGATAGCGGCTCTTTCCATTTATGCATAGTTACTTACATAAGTTTCCACCCGTTTTCTGGTCTTCTGCTAAGTAGCGATAGACAGTTTCCTGGCTGACTTTTTGTTCTACTTGTTTGAGTGCTATAGTGAATTCAACTTGGTTTTTCCTGCTCTATTCATGCGGTAGATTACTCTATACTCAGCCTCTCGGAGTTGATGGTATTTTGGTTTCATTGCTTTTTGGTAAAAAATACTAAACACCACTTTCTTTAACAACTAACTAGATCTGCGAACTTCCACGTTGAACCAGCGCCCTTTAGATCTCTAGACGTTTTACCTTTTGCAATGCGGTTTTGCATGTTTGATTAACTAGTATGAAGGAGCAACTCCTCGAAAACCCTGTATTCAATATGGCTGCTGAGCAATTTGATCGCACAGCAGATTTTCTTAATCTGTCGAATGATGTGCGAGAGCGCTGCAAGTGGCCTAAGCGTTTGCTTACAGTTAGCATTCCGATTAAGCGCGACACTGGAGAGACTGAGGTCTTTTTTGGTTACCGTGTTCAGCACCATTTAACACGAGGCCCAGTTAAAGGTGGCTTGAGATTCCACCCGAATGTGGAGCTAGGTGAAGTAGCGGCCTTAGCGATGTGGATGAACTGGAAGTGCGCTTTGATGGGCTTACCATTTGGTGGAGGTAAAGGAGGGGTGACCTGTGATCCGCGTAATATGAGCGAGTCTGAATTAGAGAATATGACCCGGCGCTACACTGCGGAGATGCTTCCATTTATAGGACCTGAGACAGATGTGATGGCACCCGATATGGGGACCAACGAGCAAGTGATGGCATGGATGTTAGATGTTTATTCCAGTCATGCGGGGCATTTGGTACCAAGTGTTGTCACAGGTAAACCAGTGAACCTGCAAGGTTCGGAAGGACGAACTGCAGCTACTGGACATGGCGTTGCATTTTTAGCGACACGAGCTCTAACAAAGTGTAAAATTCTGCATGAAAAAGCGACAGCTATCATTCAAGGTTTTGGTAACGTGGGTTATCACGCAGCTCTGACAATGGAGAGGTTTGGAGTGACGATCATTGGTATTTCAGATGTGACAGGAGCTGTCTACAATTCAGAGGGAATAAACGTGAGAGCTCTGAGTGATCATGTGGCTGAGAGCGGGGGGGTGAAGGGCTTTTTAGCATCTGATGCAATAGATCCTAATGACCTCTTAGTGCAAGAGTGTGACGTGCTGGTCCCAGCCGCCTTGGAGCGTGTCATTACAGTCGAGAATGCTCGTGACCTAAAGTGCAAAGTACTTGCTGAAGCGGCGAACGGTCCTACAACGATTGGAGCTGATGCAATTCTGGAAAAGAGAGATGATATTTTCTTGGTTCCCGATATCCTGTGTAACGCTGGCGGTGTGACGGTTTCTTACTTCGAATGGGTACAGAATTTACAACGTTTTCAGTGGAGTGAGCAAGAGGTGCTGACTAAGCTAGACACAATGATGGCTAAAGCATTTGATCGCGTGATAGCATTTGCTCAACGAAACGAACTGCCACATCGAGTGGCTGCTCTGGCACTCGGCATTAAAGAGGTGGCCGATGTTAAAAAACAAAGAGGACTATTCCCGTGATATCAAATTCAGTACGCTTTCATAGCTTCGGTAAGGCCGAAGAGGTGGCTCACCTCGAGCCAATCGATCTCCCAATTCTCGAGGATGGCCAGCTCTTAGTAAAGATGCTGGCAACTCCGCTCAATCCTGCGGACATCAATTTCATACAAGGGAACTACGGGGTCAAACCTCAGCTGCCAGCCTCACCAGGAATTGAAGGGTGTGCAGAGGTTTTAGTGAGCAAAGCTGAGGGCTTTGCTACTGGCGATAAAGTGATTTTTATCGAGCGTGTGGGCACTTGGCAGAGCCATCTAGTCTGCGAAGCTGAGAAAGCACTGCGTATACCCACTGAGATTGCTCCAGAACAGGCTGCAATGCTCAAGGTGAACCCTGCAACAGCCTGGAAGATACTGCACGCTTACGCCGAGCTGAAGCCTGGTGACTGGGTCATTCAAAACGCGGCAAACTCTGGAGTCGGGCAGTGCTTGATCCAAATTGCGAAATTACTAGGCCTCCGGACGATCAATACGGTTCGTCGCGAGGGGCTCGAATCTGAGTTGAAAGCACTGGGAGCTGATCATGTCTTGTTAGATAATGGAGACCTCGTCGCAAAGGTCCGCGAGATCTGTGGTGACAATCTACCAAAGCTAGCTTCT
>NZ_JBDOPO010000351.1:0-9770 GCF_039830215.1 Rubritalea sp.
AACAATGCTTCAGGGCTGCGTTTTTCAAGGCCGCCAACGAATAGGCCAATAAAGCCTTTGATAAGATTTCCGATTCTTTTGAACATAGAACAATTAAGTTGTTACGAAAGACTCTGATCAAATCTAACTCTGACGGCAAGTATAAGAAGCGGAAGAATTTGCAACCGCCCGCCTGACTGGTCAAATCTCAGAACGTGCGATTTGGCAGCTAGAGCTTCTTAAATAACATGAGATGCTCACATCCTTCTCGACCAGGATAACATTCCTTCGGTTCATCCACCCATTCCAAGGCAAAATGTGAGCTAAATATTTCGCACAATTCTTTACGGCTAGTCTTGTAGGGCGGCCCTTCATTTGGAGCTGCATCAGGATTTGTGAAGAAAACTCCCAGTAAAACTGCATTCGGCTTCAAGCGTTCCGACATAGCTACGACATAGTCAGATCGGAGGTTGGGATCCAAGGCGCAAAAGCAAGTATGCTCCCAAACAATGTCAAAAAAACCAACCAAATCGTGATCTATTTTTAAAATATTAAGTTCCCTAAAGTCAACTCCGTGAGGATTTTCCTCTTTTGCTCGCTCAATAGCGAAGGGTGAGATGTCAGCAGCCACCACATCTAGGCCATGCTTGGCAAACTCTTTAGCGTCATGGCCAAGTCCACAGCCTGGAACAAAAACGCGCTGATTAGCAAAAAGCTCAGGTTTTTGCTCTATCAGTGGGGACAAAGATGGTGCCGAAGTCCCTTTATCCCAAGGTGTGTCACCACGAAGATAACGATCTTGCCAATCCACAGAGTCGGGCGTTAGCAGACCCTACGGCCCATTATGTCCTCTAGGACCAACTTGTCCTCAGACTTAAATGCTGTGCAGAACATCGAAGCCATTTTCATAGCCTCTTCAATACTTTCGGCCTCAGCAACAGTCTGGTAATCTCCACCTTCATCTTCTAGCTTGACCGTAAATGGACCTTCCATTACGAGCCATTGGTCTTCCTCAGTCTCAGCAAAGTTGCTGAAATCAACCTCTGAGAAAGTCACACTCAAAAAGTTTAAAACGTTTCGGTGAAACCAAACTGGGGTCAATTTGTGGTATGCAACATCGACTTCAGTCACAGTTCCAACGTAATTGTGCGTCTGTAAGGTAAACTCAAAACGGTATGGATCTCCTGTGTAAACAATAGCGCTGTGCATGTGTCCACGCGAAATTCGGAGGCCAGCTCCACAGACAAAAAGATCGTCACACATATTCGACTCCGTATCGAAAACAACCACCTCCACGTCGTAACCAGCAGCCATCAAGATCTCTCCAACCTTTTCAAACTCTGGGATAACTACCTCTTCAGTAATCCTCTCCATTTCTACAAAACCGATACGTACCGCTTGCCTATAGCGCGCTTGTTGGTCTCTCACTTCTTTATCAGATGGACGAAGATACAAGTCAGCAAATTCGGGGATTTTTTCCGCGGTGGACATTATAAATAGGTTGGTTAGTTTGAGACTGAAAAGGTGGATAATTATTTTTAACAAAAAAAGGATCCAGTCTGATGTGATTCTTGCTGACTTTTCTAAAATTATAAATTCTTAAGAAATAGCTGGGGGTGCAGCATCTAGGTGGGTAAGATGCTATACTTGAGCTTTTTAGCAAGTTAAACTCGTAATCAAACGCTGGTTTATCCCGAGAAACTCTCAACTATTTAAGAAATACTAAAATTTTATGGCATGTTTGTAAATTCTTGCTATTCATGAACTCTTATCAAGAAAATTGCCGCCACTGGTATTCAAATTTATTCATGCAGCAAGAAATCTCAGCTGAAAAAAATGCAGAACTCGAGGCCGCAAAGGCAACGAAGGTTCATGACGCCCAAGTCTGGGAACGTCAAAATTTCATTCTAGGCTGTGGTGAAATGGATCGCATTACGGACGATATTATTGTCCCTGTCTTTTCCAATCTGGCTAAAGCGGTGAAGAAAAGTGGTTTCCCGATGGATCTTATCTTAATGGATTGTGAATCGCCTCTGGATGAGAAACTCTACAATGTGGGAGTCCGTCTCAGCTTTGACTACCAAGAAAAGACAATTGTAGTCAGTATTGTCGCAGACCCATCAGACTTCACATTCACCCTTTCTATTGATGGGTTGGCAGAGTCAGTTGCTGGCGAATTTAGCTTTCATACTGTAGTACCATTAATGATCCAGAAAGAGCTTAAGCATCACTTTGAGCACCATTTCCCTCGGGTTGCATACACATTCCCTATTGGCCGCAGTGACGCTGCCTTCGAGAAGTATTCGCCACCTTACCGTGTCCAATATGACGACAACGGAAAAGTTTCCGACGTTGCCACTACACAGACCCTACTCGAGGCTGCAAATATGGGCAGTACTTTTGCCAAAATGTTTAAGAAGGAGAACGCAATCACTGTCATCGACGCTAACGACGCTATAATTTGCTAGAGTTACTTAGGGGGAGGGACACTCCATTTAGCTGCTCCAATAACTGTTAGATTTTGTAATCGCCATCTCTTATTATTTAGCTCATTTTTCTGGATATGAATCCTAGCTATCCCACAGAATTTCAAAAGAAGACGCTATGGCGAGCGCTCACTGGCATAGGCATATTCACCATTGGATTTTTGTTAGTTAGCGTTATTTGGCTAGGAAGCCAGATCTTGGCCTATCTCCAGCCCGTGCTCATCCCTATCGCGGTTTCAGGGATAGTCGCCTATCTACTAGATCCATTCGTTAGTTGGCTACAAAGCAAGGGGCTCAGTCGACTAAAATCAGTCATCACAGTCTTCTCTAGCTTCATTGTCGCCATTATTCTCATGGGATTTGTGATAGTCCCTCCCATCGTATCTCAAGCGAAGGATCTCTTCTCTGCCAAAGCTGAAAATGGAGCCAGTCAGCTCGGCCAGAACATCACTATAACAATCTCCGAGCTAGGGGAGACTCCTTGGATCAAACCCGCGGCCAACTGGGCTCTGGCTAAACACGAAGCCCCCGAAGCATCTTCCACAACTAAACTTTTGGGAAATTCTGAGGGAGCTGAAGTCAGCTTTAAAGAAACTAACATAGCTTACCACCTTACTTCCCACGTAGAGCAAATCGCAAGCTATGCTGGAAAATTCATAACGACGGGTTCCTCTAAAATCCTCGCATCTCTCGGCTTAGTCGTTGGCTTAGCGATGGTTCCTATCTACCTTTATTACTTTCTCAAAGAATCTGCGGCCATCAAAGGGCATTGGCACGAGTATGTGCCACTACGTGCATCTTCTTTTAAAAATGAGGTGGTCGATAGCCTAAAGGAAATCAACGGCTATTTAATTTCCTTCTTCCGCGGCCAGATGCTTGTCGCTTTTATTGATGGCATTTTAGTTGGCATCGCACTTTTCATCTTTGGACTCCCCTACGCCTTGGTGATCGGGGTCGCAATGGCCGTACTAGGGGTCATCCCCTACATTGGGAACATTCTTTGCCTAATCCCGTCCTGTATTATCGCCTATGTTCATTTCAACGCTGCGGAAAACAGGGCTGGACTAAATTGGGTGCTAGGGGAAAACCCGTGGTTCTATGTAGTCGCAGTTCTCGCCATTTTTCTCATTGTGCAACAGATAAATTCTCTAGCTACAGCACCAAAGATAGTAGGTGACTCTGTCGGACTTCATCCCATGACAGTGATCTTCTCTATGCTTTTTTGGTCACTTTTATTGGGCGGTTTCCTTGGAGCCATCTTGGCTGTGCCAATGACCGCAGCGGTCAAAGTGATTTTCCGCCGCTACATCTGGGAAGCTAGAATCAAATCGAATGTGTTGGTGCCCAATACCCCAGTGGAGTCAACAACCAGCACCTAAGTGGCGATTCTTAATAAGTATTGCATCCCAAGGGAACTATTCTATGCCGTCATTTTTTATTCCTATCCGAACCGATCCTAATGGGGCTGGATGAGTCTTTTTCTCACAAAAAATCAGATATCGGAGCGCCATGCGAAGTTCTCATTTTCACTTGAGGGATACTCACGCCTAACACCGTGCCACAATTTCCATCTGCATACTGACCGTGCGGAGTTCCTCTATGCAAGAAATGGTCCCATGAAACGTAGCCACTTCTATTCCTCTACCGCTCATGGGTATGGATTGTTTTTTATTTTCTTCAACACTTGGATTCAAACCGGAAGTGTCCCGATGCGAACGAAAGACAGCCCGGATGCTTATTAAATAAGCACTCGTGCCACTAATCGAAAATGAATCAGTCCTCAATGTCATACAAATATGTGAGCCGCTAAGAGCGTTATCCCATATTGATTCTGCGCCGCCTGGCCGATACAAGAAGCTTTATCGCTCCAACTCGTAGCAAAAGTGTTTCCAAATAAACAGAGAACTGAAGTGTAACTCCACTGAGAAAGCTAGCTACCGCTACGTGCACGACCAAAACTAGCAACTGAGCTTCCCCACGGCTTTCGGTAGAGTATTGGAGAACTTCGCGTTTGAATTCCCCTGCTGTGTATTCTGTGTTTACGTTTCGTTGTTTGTCCTTGATTCATGTAAATGAATTAGGACTCCCCCTGCTTAGGATTTTGGGGAGGCTCAATTGGTGAGTTTGTACTACCACCCAGATCGGAATACTTATTCTTAGAGGTTCAGCTCATCTTTTAGTCATCAAAAAAGCAGCGGCAGCCAACACCGCCGCAAGCATGAGAGTCGCGGTCCAAGCTGGCAGTCCAACCGCCACCAAAGCATAAGAAATGGCTGCTGCCACTGCTGCGATCAATGCATAGGGCAGCTGTGTACTCACATGAGAACTCGGGCTGCATCCTGTTGCAAGAGACGTCAAAATCGTCGTATCTGAAAATGGACTACAGTTGTCACCAAAGACAGCTCCACCAAACACAGATCCAATCAGGGTTGGCAAAACCACGACCAATTCTTCAGCTGCCAAGCCGGCCCCCATCTCGATCCCTACAGGCAAAACTAAGGGCATCAATATCCCCATTGTCCCCCATGACGAACCTGTGAGGAATGATGTGAGTGCCCCTACAAGAAAAACTCCAAATGGCAACCACATGAGGCTCAATTGCCCTCCTAACAACCTCGTGATCAGCTGTGCCACTTGAAGGTCTTTGAACACAGAACCCAGTGCCCAAGCTAGTACTAAAATCACTAAAGCAGGCAACATTCCAGCCGCGCCATCTGCTAGATGTTTAGATAGTTCACTCTTTCTCGATTTAGGAAAGCAGACGCAAGCAACAAACAAAGAGATAAAGCCTGCCGCCACCATAGCCTGAGGAACACTGCTGCTTGAAAACGCATTATTCCATGACCAATCAGCACCATCTTGCCAAAGATAAATCATACTAGGAACGATCAGTAAAATAGACACGAGAGGAATGACCACGGAGCTAGTGCTGGCCCCTTGGTCGCTCTGAGATCCCGTCGCCTCAGGTTCGAGGCTCTGGCCCTCCGCTTGGTAATTCTTCATCGGACCGATCCACCACGACCTCCAGATCACTAACAACAAGAGCCACAACACCATCCAACAATAGGGATTGGCTGGGATTGAATGGAAATAGAGTTCCACAGCTCCGACATCCACCCCACTCCCCTTGATTCCCTCCTGAATCAACGAAAGTTGTGTCGCTATCCACGTAGAAATAAAAGCGATACAAGCCACTGCCGAGCTGGTCGAGTCGACAATATAAGCTAACAACTGACGAGAGACTTTTAATCTATCAGTCACTGGCCGCGCCACTCTCCCCACCAATATGGCATTCGCCAATCCATCAAAAAAACACAGCAAGCCCAAGCCGTAGACACTGAGTAAACTGCGCCGCTGCACACCTACACTACTAGGTCTATCCAGCCACTTCCCGAGCATCGCACTGAAACCTCCAGAGCGCTCTAAAACCTGAGAAAAACTTCCGAGCACCAAGGTGAATACAATTGGCCCCATATGCCAAGGCCCCGACAAAGCTGGAAATAAATAGTCAACAAAAAGCGCTTTCGACGATTCTAGAGGGTTCCCTCCGTGCAGCATCAAAACCCCGACCATCATAGCGGCGAGCAAGGAAATTGCAGCCTTTCGTGTCCACACAATTGTGACCAACGCCACCACAGCTGGCAGCAATACCCATACTCCATCAGTCATCATTTCGCTTTAGCTGCGGCAGCGATGGCATCCTGTGATTGAGAAGCGGGAGAAGCCTTGAGATCGACCCAGATAACTTTGCCGTCTTTGATCAAAAAACTCTGACGCGCCGCGAATCTCCCAGCCCTCGCTGGCACGCCAAATGCCTGCATTACCTTAGCATCAGAATCGGCCAAGAGAGTGAATGGCAGTTGATATTTTGACGCGAAAGCTTTCTGTTGGGTCGGTTTATCAGCAGATACTCCGATAACCTCGATCCCTGCCGCTCTGACATTTTCAAATGCATCTCGCAAGTTGCATGCCTGCTTGGTGCAGCCTGGAGTATCCGACTTTGGGTAGAAATAAACCAAAGTCAGACCTCTAGCAAACTTAGCCGCTAGATCCACATCCTTACCGTCTTGATCTTTAGCTATCAGCTTTGGTGCATCTGCCCCCACCTCTAAAGGTGAAGCTGAGGAAAATCCCGCGCAGAATAAAGAAAGCGCCGAGCAAACAATAGATTTTAGTTTCATAGCCAACATTCTAGCAAGAAGTAATCGGCTGCAAATAGAAATCGGCAAAATGCACAGGGAGGTGATTTAAGATTAGCAAGGCAATACACTAGTTTTGAATGCAGATTCATCCCAGCATAATTAAAACTGGTTCCATAGCCAAATGGTTTTAAAATGATAAAGGCCAGAATGACAAACCAACTCGACCACGCATCCTCACGACTAGTAGGCATGATGGCAAGCACGTGGAAGTGCCCTCCGTTGTTCAGCCTCCGCAATCTCTAATCCCTAGAAGGTCTTCCGCCACCGCGGTATGATTTGCCCTCCCTGCGTCCTTGACCAGTTTTACGTTCATCTATTTTCCCGTCACCATCGCGGTCTTCACCATGCGGGATATTGTTTTCAAACTTCACCCCTTCGCGACGCCCTTGGTTAACATGCTTGCCGTAGTCCTTCCTTTTCTCAAACTCGGCGAATTGTTTATTAGTTTCTAGCAAATCAGCTTTGAGCTGGCTGGCTGGCGTTTCTAACGACAGCGCCTTCAAGACTATTCCATCCTGACCAAAATCGCCCGATTTAATGATAAAAATGCCAGTCTTAGCATTCACGTTTTTGAGAGATTCAGCCCATTTCATGTCATCCTTCCCAGCAATGTCAAAATGGAATCGACCATTCACGCTCGGATCACTGAATACCGTTTGCAAGTTCTCTTTCACCTTTCTCATCTCACGCTTTGGTGAGACTGTGAATACTAATAAGCGTTGGTCCGCTGAGGCGACATTGAGGGATTGCTTAAAACTATCAAAGTCCTGCAAGATAGATTGATTCAGCGCGCCTTTGACATTGTATTCATTCGCAATTTTTCCCATCTTATCAATCACTGGCGCTATATCTGTAGAACCTCGGCGGCCCCCAAGAACAAACTGCGGGCTGCGGTGAGAACCCGTCAGCTTGGTCTCCCCATCAGGAGCGTACACCACAAACGCAGTGTTCTGCATAGTCCCTTGTAATAGGTCGCGGATACGATCTTGAGTTGCCTTACTCTCGTATGTCTCAAGGCGAATACAGACGAATTCTTTAGACGCTTCAATAAAGTCTTTTTGTGAGAGCAAACTGATCTCAGCTGCTTTATAGGCTGGTCAGAATGTTCCTGAGACGGTGCCACACTGCGCAGCTGCAGCAAAAAAGAAAATCGGCCGGTTACTCCGCTGGGCTTCTTCAAATCCAGTCTGCCATGTGGTGTACCACAACACTCCTTGCTCGCCCACTGGCTGAGCAATTGGCCCCAATTGCTCAGGCCTCGGCCCGTGAGCCAGAGTGAGTCCACCAAGAGCTAAGCTCGTACCTAGGCTGAAAATCATATTAAACATATTCTATAAACTCCAAGATTGAAGAAAAGTTGCAATGCCTTTTAGCACATCTCACAAAACTGTTCACGCTCCCTAGTGGTACTCATTTTTTTTGCTCCGCAGTTGAGGCGATCTACGCTATGCATCGTGTCCCATGAAATTAGAAACACTATGTCTCCACGGCGGCCAACAGCCAGATCCAACAACGAACGCACGAGCTCTGCCACTCCATCGCACAGCATCCTATGTTTTCGACTCAGCGGAGCACGCCACCAACCTGTTTGCCCTCAAAGAGCTCGGCTACATCTACACTCGTCTACAAAACCCGACCACTGAAGTATTAGAGAAAAGAGTCGCTCTGTTAGAAGGTGCCCCAGAGATGGGTGGACTGGCTCTAGCCTCTGGCACCTCAGCCATTTTCTACACAATCATCAATATTGCTCAAGCTGGTGACAACATTGTCTCAGCCAACAGCCTCTACGGCGGCACCTACACCCAGTTTAACAATATCCTGCCAACACTTGGTATCGAGGTTCGTTTTGTGGACCCTAATAACCTCGAAGATGTCGCTGCAGCTATCGATGACAAGACGCGCGGAGTCTTCATCGAAACTATTTCTAACCCAGCGTCCGAAGTTACCGACATTCAGGCGATTGCCGACATTGCCCACGCTGCAGGCATACCACTGGTTGCTGACTCCACTTTCTCAACACCACACCTCTGCCGACCGTTAGACCACGGAGCCGACATTGTGATCCACTCACTCACCAAATGGCTTGGCGGCCACGGCACCTCAATCGGCGGCATAGTGATCGACTCAGGAAAGTTCAACTGGGCGGCTGGGAGGCACCCGCTCTACGACACCCCCGACAATTCCTACCACGGTCTGCGCTGGGGCCATGATCTCCCCGAGCCCTTGGCTCCACTAGCCTTCATTCTACGTATGCGAACAGTTCCCTTACGCAACCTCGGAGCCTGCATCGCACCTGATAACTCGTGGGCAATTCTCCAAGGGATCGAAACCCTACCACTACGGATGGAAAGGCACTGTGAAAACTCACTCGCAGTCGCCAAGTTTCTCAAATCCCACAGCAATGTTGAATGGGTTCGCTTCCCCGGTCTCGAAGATGACCCTGAGTATCAGAAGAATCTCAAGTACCTCGGCGGTAAAGGCGGATCAGTGGTTATCTTTGAAATCAAAGGCGGACGTGAAGCTGGACAAAAGTTCATTGAAGACCTCAAGCTCTTCTCACATCTAGCCAATGTCGGTGACGCCAAATCTCTCGCCATTCACCCATCATCCACCACTCATTCTCAGATGAATGATGAGCAACAAATAGCAGGAGGAATCACCCCGGGTATGGTTAGGCTCTCTATCGGTATCGAACACATCGATGACATCATCGGTGACCTACAGTTAGCTCTAGGATAACATTTATTTACATAAACATAAGCCTCGTACTCTTTATCGAGGCGAGGCTTATTTTCTATCATCACAAAGAAATGTAACGAGATAGAAGAGTGGCCAACTAACGCGTGTACTTCTTAGGCTTCCACTTCTTTTTCTTGTGCTCAAGAGGTCTCGACCGAGGTCCCTTTTTCTTGGTCTTGTTGCGCACTACGCGCTCTTTGACTTCTCTCGTGTCGTATTCAAATTCTTCGGCAACCACCGTCTCAATGGGTGCTTCTAACTGAGCTTCAAGCTGCTCAAGGTCAGAACCATTTTGAGGTGTGACGAAAGTAAACATTGTAGAAACAGCTGAGGCTCGCGTTATATAATCTTCCTCAAGCTCCGG